>JBGOUS010000171.1:0-3119 GCA_041477675.1 Nitrosopumilaceae archaeon | reverse complement strand
TCTTTTTTCATGTCTCTATGTAGCTTGTTACATATGTCAAGTATGGTAGAGCAATTTCTTACTATCAATGGCTCCTCGTAATCAGTTTCTCCGCCTTTTGGTCTCATGTAAATTCTGATAAAATCAAGCTTTTCATAAATTATGTCCTTGAGGGCATTAATGTTAATATCAGCATCAGCAGATATTGGTACAATTTTTGATTTGATATTGGATTGTAATTCGTTTAGAAAGCCCTGATTTACTAAATCAATTTTATTCATTACCGTAAGTGATTGAACATATGTTTTGGTTCCAGAAATATAATCAGTTAATTGTTCAGAATCAACATCTTCTCTGATTAGTACTCTGCCATTGTTAAAGCCATAAACTCGAAGTATGTCTTTTAGAAGACTTTGTGACATTTTTGTCAATGGTACTTGCTGACTGATAGATATTCCACCATCTCCGGTTTTTTCTATTACTATGTTAGGAGGTTTTTGATCTAATCTTATTCCAATGTTACCAAGCTCAGTTCTGATTACATCTTCATGATATGGTTGAAAGACATCAAGAATAATTAAAACCAAGTCTGCACTTTTTGCTACAGCTAAAACTCTTTTTCCTAATCCCTTTCCTGTTGATGCACCCTTGATTATTCCAGGCAAATCAAGTATCTGAATTTTTGCGCCACGGTGTTCCATCATGCCAGGAACTACTGTTGTTGTTGTAAATTGAAATGCAGCAACTGCAGATTTTGCTCCAGTAAGTCTATTTAACAATGTAGATTTTCCAACACTTGGTAATCCAATAAAAACAACAGTTGCATCACCAGTTCGCTTGACATCAAATCCTGCAGAACTCCCAGATGATTTTGATTTGAAATCTTCTTGTTCCCGTTTTAGCTTTGCTAGTTTTGCTTTTAGTAATCCGACATGATGCTCTGTAGCTTTGTTAATCTGAGTCTTTGACATCTCATCTTTTATGGCTTGGATTTTTTCTGGGATTCCCATTTTTATCTCACTTGTTGTTCTGATTTACTGAATAAAACTGTATTTTCTTTCTTGATATATTGAATCCTCGTAATAGGTATAGTCTCAACGTTATCAGATATTTTTATGAATTCTGGTAAGGTGACTTCCTTTATGGTATCATAATCAAGATATCCTATACAATATGAATCTGGATTATCTGCATACATGGCTTTACTAAAAATTTCTGCTAACTTACCCTTGCGAGTCATGATGTTGATATAATAAATTATTATTTTAGATGTGTCTATTTAATGGGGAGAAGTTATTATCCTCAACGGAATATTTGACTTGATGCAAGGGAAAATTTTTGCAGTTGACATCGATGGAACAATCACCGAAAATGGTGGAGGACGAATAAATCTTGACGCCTTGGATGCTCTGCGTCACATGATAAGGCTTGGTCACAAAGTCATCCTTGTATCAGGTCGATCTTCTGTTGAAGGATATGTCTTGTCTGTTTTTGGAGGTTTGACCAGAATAGCTGTTGGGGAAAATGGTGGAGCCATAACTTTTGGTCCATTTGATCACAAACTCTTAGGTGACAAGGATGAATGCATGAAGGCATTTGAGTTGCTCAAATCAAAGATACCTGAGGCTAAAGAAAAATCAGTATTTCCTAGGATGACTGAGGTCGTGCTTGAAAGAACATTTGATTTAGAGTTAGCCAAAAAAATTATTGCAGATAACAATTCCACAGTGGAAATATCTGACAGCCAGTATGCATTTCATATTAATTCAAAAGGTATCGACAAGGGACGAGGATTTTCTGAAGTTCTGAGTATGCTTTCTGCCTCTCCTTCTGATGTCATAGCAATAGGGGATAGTGAAACCGATGTTTCGTTGTTTAAGATCTCAGGACAAAGTATTGCACTAGGTAACGCTCTAGAAAGCGTGAAATCTCAAGCGTCTATGACTGTCTCAGGGAAAGCGGGAGATGGTGTTATAGAAGCACTTGAATACATTGCAATCAAGTTGGCAAAGGTGTAGTAAATGACTCTGAGACTTTTACTTGATGAAATAAGATCAAAAATCCAGCAAATATGTTCCAAACTCAATTATCCTGAAATTAAATTCGAAGTATCTGAAGCTTCACGGCAAGAGTTTGGTGATGTGAGCTGTAATGTTGCATTTTTACTTGCAAAACCATTAAAGAAAAAACCGTTTGATATTGCAAAAATCATTTCTGAAGAATATGAAAATAATGCAGGCAAATTCGTAAAACAATCAACAGCACATCCTTCAGGATACGTGAATTTTTTTGTAAACTATGAAGAATTAAACAATGCGACACTTTCGGCATCATCTGAAAAAAATTATGGAATGATTAACATTGGAAGAAACTCCAAGGTCATAGTAGAGCATACTAGTGTAAACCCAAACAAAGCGTTACACATAGGGCATGTAAGGAACATCATTATCGGTGATGCTGTATCTAGAATTCTAAAAAAAGCACAATATGATGTGAGAATCTTAAACTATGTTGATGATTCTGGCTTGCAGGTTGCAGATATAATAGTTGGATTCAAGTATGGAGGGTTTCCTGCAGAACCACCAAAAGATCAAAAGTTTGATGATTATTGTGGGGACATAGTATATGTCAAGACTACGGAAAAATATGAAACGGATCCAAAACTTGTAGCATGTAGAACCGAAGTATTAAAACAACTTGAGGAAGGAACATCTGAAACGGCCAAGTTTGCTAGTGATATAACAAGACGTGTTCTTGCTGAGCAACTAAAGACATGTTGGCGTCTTGGTGCTACCTACGACTGTCTTAATTTTGAATCCCAAATCGTCCACTCAAACCTCTGGAAGAAAGTATTTGAGAAGATGAAAGATTTGGAACTCATAGAGCTAGAAAAAGAAGGCAAAAACGCCGGGTGTTGGGTCTTTAAATCTGAAAATGATGAGGAAGACAAGATACTTGTTAGAAGTAACGGTATTGCTACATACATTGCAAAAGACATTCCTTATGCGGCATGGAAGCTTGGCATTCTTGAAGATCCTTTTTACTATAAAAAATATGCTGACCAATCTGGTAATAGAATATTGTGGGAGACTGTACTTGAAAAAAATTCCAATTCAAAGCTTGACTTTACTGGGGACAAG
>JBGOUS010000183.1:0-2893 GCA_041477675.1 Nitrosopumilaceae archaeon | reverse complement strand
CGTGCCAACAAAAGATGCTAAACTTTCAATCAACATGAGCAAAATATACTCTAAAGAAATAACAATAACACCAAGTTATGCTGCATCAGATAGCGATACAATAAATGCACTCAAATTAATACAAGAAGGAAAAACAGATGTCAAAAGTATGATCACCCACAAATTTGATCTTGCTGACTCTCACAAAGCACTAGAATATGCACATCAAGTAAACGACTCGATGAAAATAATTATTACAAATTCAGAAACGCTTAACTAAGGCAATCTTTCATTTTGAAAATCAAGGAATAAAAATGGACTGGGGAATGAAAAACCGTCTTGCAAAAATAATCAGACCAGATACAGGACGAGGAGTAATGCTTGCAGTTGATCACGGATATTTTTTAGGTCCAACAGAAAGACTTGAAGTCCCTCGCAAAACAATACAGCCACTCTTGCCTTATGCAGATTCTCTCATGCTTACACGTGGCGTATTGAGGACATCGGTTGATGCAAATTTTCCAGTACCAGTTGTTCTTAGAGTCTCAGGAGGCTCAAGCATCATTGGAAAAGATCTTTCAAATGAAACGATTACTACCTCGATAAAAGAGGCCATACGACTTAACGTAACCGCTCTTGCTCTCTCAATCTTTGTTGGTGCCCAATATGAACATGAATCACTTGTCAGTTTGTCAAAACTGGTAGATGAGGGCGAAGAATATGGAATACCAGTTCTCGCAGTCACTGCAGTTGGAAAAGAACTTGAAAAACGTGATTCGCGATACCTTTCACTTGCTTGCAGAATTGCAGCAGAATTTGGTGCACATCTTGTCAAGACATATTATTGTGAAAATTTTGAAAAAGTTGTAAATAGTTGTCCTGTGTCAGTGATCATAGCTGGTGGACCAAAGCTTGCAAATGAGCTTGATGCGTTACAACTAACATATGATGCACTTCAATCAGGAGCTGTCGGAGTAGATATGGGAAGAAACATCTGGCAATCAGACTATCCTGTTTCTATGATAAAATCAGTTCGTGCAATAGTACATGAAAATTCAACTGTAAAAGAAGCGCATGAATTATTTAACAAACTCAAAAACACAGAGCAATCAACAAAGACTGCAACATCGGTTTAGTCAGAAATCTTTGTCAAATGTATATGTACAATCTTCCATTTAGATGATTTTGTTAAAACAAATGTGCCTCTGCTTTCCATTGACAAATGCTGTCCACGGAAGCTATAGTTGTCAACAAGTACACCGGTTTGTTTTATTTCAAAAGTGGCTACTGCACTGTCACCAAAAATATCTACTCGTGGTTTTTTGATCTCGTAATCATAATCAGAAACGCTAACAAATCGCAACTCTTCTAATGCAATCGTTGTGGAATAGTCTTTCAGATCAAGTGGAGGCACGTCACTATAACTTGAAAATCTAGTATCATCAAGCTGGATTCCCCTAAGTGGTGCAAGATTTTTTGTCTTACCAACCTCAAAAAAATGGCCGATTATTTCTAGGATTTCTGACACATCAGACAAAATCGTTCTTGATTGTTTGGTTTACTGTTTAAGTTTTGTGAAAAGGTGTTAAAATCCATTTTTGCAGCCTCCGAATAAATTGATATTAAAATAATTATGAAAAGGACTACATATTTTTGATGATTTAAGGTAATTTTTCGAGAAATATTTATAAATTATATTTGAGGAGAAATTACAGACTAAAAATGAAGTTAGGAGGATCGACAGGCATTTCTAGTATTTTATTGCTAGTCGACCTGATGCTGTAAATTTACAGCTTTTCTTTTGGTGAATTAATATGGAAAAAATGTCAGGTGCTAGATCTTTAATGGTTGCCCTTGAAAAGGAGGGCGTTGACATAGCCTTTGGGATTCCCGGTGGTGCAAACTTACCAATTTATGACGAGCTTTACAAAAGTAACATACGTCACATACTTGCAAGACATGAACAGTCTGCAGCTCATATGGCAGATGGTTTTGGCAGAGTAAGTCGAAGACCAGGAGTTTGTTTTGCAACATCAGGACCAGGTGCGACAAATATTGTAACAGGGATTGCAACCGCACAAGCTGATTCATCCCCCATGGTTGCAATAACTGGCCAAGTTCCTTTAAAGATGATAGGCAGAGATGCGTTTCAAGAAAGCGATATCATTGGAATTTCAAATCCAATTGTAAAATATGCGTTTCAACCAACTACTCCAGCTGAAATTCCTGAAGTAGTGAAGAAAGCGTTTTACATTTCATCTACTGGAAGACCAGGCCCTGTGCTTATAGACATACCAAAAGACGTGCAACAAAACGAAGCAGAAATTCCATTTCCATCTGAAGTAAAAATAAGAGGATACCATCCATGGGTTGATCCTGATATCACACAAATTGAACGTGCAATTGACATGCTACTTTCTGCAGAAAGACCAATCATTCTAGCAGGAGGAGGGGTCATAATTTCAGGTGCATTTGCAGAAATTCAATCAATAGCTGAGCTTCTAATGATTCCTGTAGTTACCACCTTCAAGGGCAAGGGTTCATTCCCAGAAAATCATCCTCTCTCGCTTGGACCAATTGGAATGCATGGTCACGCAGAAGCAAATAAGATGATGACTGAGGCAGACTGTGTTCTTGCAGCAGGTTCAAGATTTTCGGATAGATCAGTTGGAACTTTTGAAGAGTTTGAAAAAAGATTAAAGATCATTCACATGGATGTAGATCCTGCAGAGATTGGCAAAAACCAAACAACAACTGTAGCAATAGTTGGCGATGTAAAGGCATCTTTGAGAATCATGGTAAAGATGCTAGTTCAAAAAGCAATCAAACGCAATGGAGATTATCCTTGGGTAAAAAGAATGAAAGAAACAAAAGATTACTACAGAGAAAACTTGAAACTACATGATCATCCACT
>JBGOUS010000140.1:0-3625 GCA_041477675.1 Nitrosopumilaceae archaeon | reverse complement strand
ATAAAATGGCAATGGCAGAATCAAATCACCTCAAATCAAGATCAATAATTCTAATTGCAGCTGTGAGTTTAATGATAGCTGCAATTGCGATAGTATCTCTTACCAACACAGCCACAGCACAATCCCCATCAGAAAACAAGACAGGCGGAGAATCACCTGATGGTTACAATGATGGCTCACACTATGGTAAACAATGTCCATCTAAAGAAAGAAAGAGTACAACTAGTACCAGTTCAACCTAATCAGTAACATTGTTGCAGAACAATTTGTCACAATTTTTTGAAGATTTATCCATGATAAAATGAAACATAATCAGAGGCGAGAACACTGCAGCAGAGATGATGGCAAGCATCAATTTGTCCAAAAATAAGAGATATCCTATCACTCCAACAGCTGCCATGATTTCAATGTAAGTACAAGTACACAAAAAGAGTAGTTTTTCTATCATGAGCTTATCATATCAGAACAATATTAAAATAATTTTCCAGATCGGTTCCAAATTGACAGTACTCCCTTTTCCAAGTTTATCTTTTCTTCAACTTTAAGCCACAAGAATTCATGTAATACTCCATTCTTGTATACATGTGATGATGTGAGTAAATCACAAGTTTCTGTTCTTATTGCAATGGATAAAAATCCTGCTTGATCGAATTTAATTGTTCACGGACTGTTGATGCTCGAGTTCATAGAGTTTTTCAATCCTTTTAAATGTCAGTGGATGGGTTCTAAAAATTTCGCCAAACTTGCTGTAGTTGCTTTTTCTTTCCCAGTCCATTGCTTTTTCTACCTCTTCTTCTGAAATTTGTTGGTCTGCATAATATGAAGAGAATTTAGATACTTCGTAACTTGATGCAACCGGATCAACTGCATAAAACGATCGCAGTGTAGAGCTTTGTGCTTCCCGTTTTTGTAAGCTTAATCCATAAGTTATTTTTGCCAATCCATTTGCAAGAAGAGTTGGTCTTACTTGGTGGCCTGCAAAATTGTCTGCGTAATACTCCCTAAGTCTTGAAAAATACAAGATGAGAAGGTTTGTGATAAAGTAAACGGCAAAAGCCCCCACTCCTATCAAGACTGCAGCCCCTCCCTGATTTCTTGACCTATTAAACATGGTAGAGATTGCAATAAAATATGCAATTGTTGGAATCACAGAAACAATTGTCATGACAACCATGTCATTATGTTTGATGTGCCCGATCTCGTGTGCGATTACTCCCTTTACCTCATCTTGGTTCAGGGTGTTTAGTAGACCACGTGTTAAAGTAAGTGTGGCAGATTTGTTTGTCCTCCCAAAAACAAATGCATTTGGCATACCGGTATTTGCAATCGCAATTTTTGGTACCATTATTTTATTTTTGAAACATATATCCTGAACAGTCTTTTCTAACCATGGAAATTCGTCTTTTTCTAGAGGTCTCATGTTTGTACTCATCCGCACTATAAAAGGCCCTATTGCCCACTGGATAAGACCCAGAACAATTCCCATTCCAACCATTCCATAAATTCCAATGTTAAAATAAAATCCTAGACCTGCTAGTAAAGCAAAAAGTAATCCAAATACCAGAATCATTGTAATGCTCATTGATGCTACAAGTTTTCCAATCATCAGACAAACTTCTATATATCATGAATATAATTTGTTCGAGAGTATATCTTATCAATTTTTTATTGAAATTTATTTGTGTGGGTTTTTAGTGGTTGTTAACAAATTGTAACTTTATTAATTCTAAAGATCTTACTTCCCGATTTCAAATTCAACTGTTACTGAGACCGATGCCTCACCAGCACGCAGGTATGATGGGTCATACTGAGTCCACATGTTCAATCCTCTGTATGCTACTTCATTTCCTCCTGACTGAAAAACTGGGTTTGAGTTAACTTCAATTTTCTTTATTCCGCTTATATGTAGACCAGATGGTTCTACAATTTCTTGCGCATTTTTCAAAGCATCCTGCAAAGCATTCTTAGTGAGGTCTTTCTTGATCTCATCTATTTTGGAATCAGAAACTGAAATGACCATGTTCTCAACAACTGCACCAGAATCCTTGGCAGCCTTTAAAACATTATCTACTTCTGTATTATCAGTTCTTACTATGATTTGTGTGTATGTACTAAAAACGGCGTATTGTCCTCCTCCGTTGCCATAATAGACTGGATTAAAGTTTACCTGGTTATTCTTAATAGAGTCAGAAGAAATTCCGCCTGATTCAAGAGTCGTTGTTAGTGCAGCTAATTTTTCTTCATAATTTTTTATTGTATCCTGTAATGGAGCAGGTGGTGTGTCTATTCCCACATTCATATTAACCTGATATTTTGTTTCTGCAGACGCTGATTCATCACCCCCTGTGACTATAACTATTCCAGTCATCCATGGGTGTACCATACAGAAATATTCATGTTCCCCAACAGTATCGAATTGATACTCAAATGTTCTACCAGGTGCAAAAAGGGCCGAATCAAATAAACCAGAAGGACCAACTGATGGCTGGCCACTAGTTACTGTATGTGCCGCAGAATCATTATTTGTCCACACCGCTGTTGTTCCAAGTTGTACTGTGAGTTTGCTTGGAGAGAAATATTCTAGGTCCTCAGATGGAGTTGATGATCCTGGAACTATTGAAACATCAACTGAGCTAGCAGACATCGTATTGTTAATTGGAACCTTAACTTGAACTAACTGAATATTGTCTATTCTATATCCATCATCTATTAGTTTAGAAGATATTTCAGAAAGTTTGTCAGCATTAATTTTTATCTGAAGGGAGGAATACGCATTAAAGAGAGCGGCAGGTTGTTGTGGTGAGCCTCCACTATAAATTGGATTAAGGTTTGTTTGTCCAATCTTTATCAAGGTTTTGTTTTGGCCAGCAGCAAAGCTAACAGCATCAACAACTTTCTTGACAGTTTCCTCTCGTTTTGATAGAGTAGAATTTAGATCAGTTGGAGGGGTTTGGACATTTAGAATTATGCTGACCTGATCTGGTTCAACTTTGAGCGAGCTTTCACCGGTTACAGTCATTGTAGTAAGATCTGACCTTGATAGCAAATCGCTTATGGAGATTGGGCCAAATACAGAATATGAAAACTGTGGTGCGACAAAAATTAATGTCAATGAAATTATGGAGCCAAGAGACAATAAAATGAGAGCGTGTCTCAGTTCCATGATCTGACTTTTTTTACCTACTTAAAACAATAGTAGATTTTTTCACATAATTAATGGGCAAAAAAGAATTCACAATATCTTTACATTTAGATTTTAGAGGAAGATGATAAATTTCAAGTACTATAAAGCATGGTTTTTGAGATGTCCTCTGTATGATCTAAACAAAACTTCGAAACTAATTCCTATACCCACAATTAATGCAGTCAAAGCAATAGGCCAAAATAGATCTGCTGGAACTCCAAGGGTTGAAAAGGAATTACCAGATTCGGCGACTGCTTCGTGAAATGATTCTAATTTTCTTCTTGCAAGATCGATACGTTCTTCAGATACTAAACCCACATATCCTCCGCTTTTCAAATACTCACTTGTCTTTTGCGGAACCTGAACAAGATTTTGAACAGAGATGGTACCAAACCAAGTTAAAACACCAAAGATTCCAATTGCCGCAAATCGATAAATGGT
>JBGOUS010000034.1:0-7730 GCA_041477675.1 Nitrosopumilaceae archaeon | reverse complement strand
CTATCCATTGGAGAAAATTTAAGGATAATGTATAATATTTATATATGGTAATGCAAATCAAAAAACAAATAAAAAACATACTTAAATCTTTTTCTTCAGCGTCACTGCTTTTTTTGTTGGTGATGCCAGCGAGTACGACTTATCAATTGAAAGATTATGGTTTTGGAAGTGGTGGGGCGGGCAATGTTTCTTCCGGAAATTATTCATTGAATGCAATTGCTGGCGAGATTAGTGGCGGAAGATTAAACAATAGTAATTTGTATGGCATTGGCAGTGGACTGGCTTTCACTAACCAGGCAAATGTTCCAGCAGTGCCAACTTTCACAAATCCAAGCAATTATTATAATAAATTGCATTTGGTTATAAATGATGGAGATATGGGTTCCAATGTATTATCTGAAAAGCGCGGTATCAAGTCAGTTTTTGTAACAAATCAATTTAGACCAAAACTTTGGAGATCACATTTTTTCTTTTATCCGTCCTTAATGTACATATCAAAACAGATTGCCAAGGCCACAAAGATAGTTGTAGCAGATTCGGCCCCTCCAAATACTATCTGTGAATACAATCTGAATTTTCCAGATAAAATAAAACAAAAGGTTGTCTATGCCGGTCATTTTGCGGATATTGTCATAAGAAATCATAATCCAAAAACAGATTTAGAAAAATTACTTGAAAATGCAGATTTCGGATATTGGATGCAAACCGGTAACAAGGCTACAAAAGAATTTACAGGTATAAAATATGAGGAGGCTTTTCACTCTGAAGGAATGCAAAATAAAAAACGACTTGTTTCACATGCACAAAGTAGTTCCTCTCTAGATAGAGTGAAAGGAAAAGATGGTAAAACCTATTCCTTTTCTGACGCACTTGAGCACAACATAGATTGGATTCAGATCGATGTAGGATTTTTGTCAGAGCAAGAAAAAGATACAACTTTGGATTTATGCAAATATGCTGTCATAAATGGTTCTCACACAGCAATGGGAGAAATTATTGGGATCAAAGCAAAACCGATCATAGGAATTCCTGTTTACGATGAGCACACAAATCAGATAAAATGGGCGGAAGAAAGGAAGTTTGGAATTCTTGCAAATAACACAAAAGAGGTAGTACGAGCTGTTTACAGCATACAAGACAATTATAACAAATATGAAGAAAGACTTGAGGAATTTAGTAGAAATTTTGATAAAAATGGAGCTCAAAACGCTGCTCAGTTAATTGCAGATATGCTTGAGAGTTAGAAAGAATTATAATTTTTCGGTACAGATTAGGAGATCTGGTACGCGGCATTTTCGATGGGCGAACTGACCGTAAGGGATGACGACATAGACCGCGTACCAGAATTGACCAAAAGCTTTTATGGATAATTTTGATGAGTGGCGTCATTGACTGATTGTCCCGAATGCGCAGCCAAGCAGATAGTTACGGAGATGAAATTTGATTTGAATACGAAACACTTTATCTGTAAAAAATGTGGACTATATGCAACAAGGGAACAAATAAGCGATATAAGAGATAGATTGAATCGTCGTGAGAAGACACGTGAGGATAAACATGACGAGTACAGAGATTGGTGGCAATCAAGTAAGAAAGACAAGCAGAATTAATTGAGTGAGGGTGAATGGCAAAAGAACTTCCAAAATGGGCTCAAGATGAAATAAGAAATGCAAAGTTTGGGCAGCCAGAATTACAAACCCGAACAGGTTACATTCTAGATATCTATGATAAGGAGATGAAGATTGACGTTCAATTATATGAAGAGGTTGAAGATGGAAGATGCATTATTAATCTAAATTTACCAAAAAAAGTAAAGCCGGCTGATTTGATGAAGGGTGTTGTTTATGAATTTACTTTTAATTCGATGAAGGCTCCTTTAAGCAAAAAACTTGTTGACCTTCTAAAAAAAGAAAAGGAGATCGATATGGATGCAATTTACCAGTTTGATCTGACTAATTTGGAATCAATGGATGTTGGCTCTGATACAGCGGATTCTACAGATTCTGAAGAAGAATAAATTACAATCAATTAGAACAATTTTCTCTAGGAATTCATAATTTTTGGGAGTTCATTTGTTTCCGGAAAGCCGCTCCTAAGATTGGGTTTATCAAATATGGGAATGTATGCTTTAACCATACAGCTACTCTTACGAATGATGGTACGATTAATTCCAGTCTTGGTGAAGTTGATGCCTTTACTATTGCTTTTGCTACAGTTTTCGAACTAATTGAGGTAGGTGAATATTTTGGCATTAATTTGAATGAAGGGTGATCAAAAAAATTAGTTTGAACCATTATTGGACTAACCACGGTAATACCTATACCAGTTCCTTTTAATTCGTGATATAGTCCTTCTGAGAATCCCAGCATGGCAAATTTTGACGCGCAATATGAGGCAATTCCTGGAAGACCGAAACTTCCTGCAACGGAGGCTACATTTACTATGTGGCCAGTCTTTTGTTCTAACATTTTTGGCAAAAACGCCTTGATACAATATACCATTCCAAAGTAATTAGTTTCCATCTGCGATTCTATTTCTTCGATTTTTAATTCAAGTACTGGGCCATAAATTGCAAAACCTGCATTATTAACCAGAATATCGATTCTGCCAAATTTATTTAGAACAGTTTTACTCATCTGTTCTACCTCTTGCCATTTAGAAACATCACATTGACACACCAGTATTTCATTTCCATATTTTGCTAGATTTTTTGCTACAGACTCTAGATTTTCTTTTCTTCTTGCAATAAGGACAACAGAGCTTTTTCGTTTAGCAAATTCTACAGCTGATGCCTCACCAATTCCACTTGATGCTCCTGTAATTACGACAACTTTATCACAGAAATCCATAAAGAAAAAGTATCTAGTTGAAAATAAAGTGCTTTCTATGAAATCTCAGATTTTTTTGTACGTGGATATACTATTTTCATCAAAAGTATCCAGCTTATAACAAGACTAACGTGATATGTAGCAATTCTCCATGCTATGACGATATTCCATTGTATGCTATCTTTAGTTGGTTCAAAAGTCAGACTGTTCAAGTTTCCAAGATACGCCCATATACCAAATTCTGTAAGACCTGAACCACCTATTGTTACAGGTATGTTTCCTAATGCATTTGAAGCCATTGCTGCTAAAAGTGAATCAAAAAATTCTATAAAATAACCAGCTCCATTTGCAATTACCATAAATGAAATCCCGTAAAAAATCCAAGTAAATACAGAAAAGATCATAGAGATTGCAAAAGCCTTTTTTGCTTGTTTGTTATGCAGGCTTTGCCTGCTCATCTCACAAACCTCTTGCATCCATTGATTAGTTTTCTCAATGTACTTTGAAGCACGTTCCTTGCCTGCTTTTTTTGCAGTTCTTTCTATCCAGGATGGAACTTGGAAAGTTCTTCTGTATGATAGAAAAAATAGACTGGACCAAATTGACGTAACTGGTAAGCTTATCGCAATTATTACAATTCCTATGGCATACGCACCGTTGAAAAACGCAAAGGCAGCAGAAGTAAGAGCAAAAATTCCAGCCACTAGAACCTCAGTAACAATTTCCATTATTGTTACCCATGTTGCCTTACCTGTTGGAATTCCTTTCTTTTTTAACCACATTATTCTAACTAATTCACCACCAACAAAAGATGGCGTGGTGGACGTGACAAATTCACTTCCGATTCTTACTGAAATTGTTTTCCACGGAACTTCAACGCGACCAAGAAATTTCTTTACCAGATAATTGAATTTTAGACCCTGCATTAGTAATTTCCCAACAATTGCTAAAGCTGCACTCGTAAAAGGAATGAAACCCACTGCAAAAAGCTCTTCAAGTTTTATGTTAAAGGTAAATGCAATTAAAATAAAGGGTACAATGCTAACTGGAATCGCTAAAAGTTTCCAATTCATTGCCTGCTTTAATTATGGATGGAAATATAAGCTCAACATGAAATATAGTCAACAAAATGAAGACCGTTTTTTTAGTAGGTACTGCGGGAGCTGGAAAATCGTTACTTGCATCCAGACTTTTTGATTATTATACGAAAAATGGTGGTTTTGTTGCCATGTTAAATTTAGATCCAGGTGTAGAAAATCTTCCATATGCATGCGATGTAGATGTCAGAGATCACGTAGATATTGTATCCATAATGAGACAATATGACTTGGGCCCAAATGGTGCCATGATAATGGCAAATGATCTTATTGCATCAAAAATAGATCAGATTCAACAAGAAGTTGATAATGTAAATCCAGATTATCTTATTGTTGATACGCCTGGTCAAATAGAGCTTTTTGCATACAGATCAAGTGGTCCCTTTTTTGTGCAAAACTTTGTATCTGAACAAAAAGTCGCATTATTCCTACATGATGGCGTATTGGTAACCACACCAACTAATTTTGTTTCAATTGCGCTCCTTGCTATATCAATAAAACTAAGACTCAATTTATCACATATCAATGTCTTAACAAAAATTGACCTGATTGAAGATAAGATTAAGACCATATTGCGATGGTCAACTGACGTAAAAAGCCTTGAGGATGCAGTTGCAAAACAATCAGATGGTGAAAATTATACACTTGTAACTAATATTTTACGAGGTTTGAATATGGGTGGTTTTTCTCAAGGGCTTATTCCGGTTTCTAATGCAACTGGGGAAGGCATGGTAAACCTAGAGGCAGCATTAAGCAGAATTCTTAATTTGGGAGAGGAGATAGAAGATTAATTGGTTTCTAATGTTGTTGTGAGGGCTCCATCTTCTACTGCAAACTTGGGTCCTGGTTTTGATGTCTTTGGTCTAGCCTTAGATGCCTTTTACGATGAAGTGCGTCTTGAGAAGAGCCATCATGGAATAAAAATTCAGAGTTCTGATACAATTCCTCTTGTTCCCGAAAAAAATTCTGCCGGCTTGGTAGCTAAGGAAATGAAAAGAAAATTTAAGATAAAATCAGGTGTTGTTTTAAAAATCAAAAAAGGAGTGCCCGCTGGATTTGGGATTGGAAGTAGTGCTGCTTCTGCAGCTGCGACAGCAGTAGCATTTGATGCACTATTCGATCTTAATCTTGATTCAAATACGCTTGTAGAATTTGCAGGAATAGGAGAAAGAGCTAGTGCAGGTTCTGTTCATTATGATAATGTTGCAGCTTCTACACTTGGTGGTTTTGTTATCGTTAGAACAGATCCTTTTGATGTCATAAAAATAGAACCTCCCAAGGAGCTTGTACTTTGTGTTGCAATTCCCAAGCTTGATGTTCCTGCAAAAAAAACCCAGGTTTCAAGAAGTGTCTTGCCCAAACAAGTTATGCTCTCAGATTCTGTTCGCAATCTATCAAATGCAGCTGCAATTGTTGCTGGATTTATGAAAAAGGATGTGAAGATGATTGGAACTTCAATAAAAGATATTATAGTAGAACCTGCTAGACAACATCTCATTCCAGGATTTAGTCAAGTAAAGGAAAATGCACTTCGTGCGGGAGCTTTTGGAGTCACAATAAGCGGGGCAGGTCCATCAATTATTGCTTTTACTTCAAGATCATCAAATCCAAAAAAGATCTGCAGTGCAATGGAAAAAGGATTCATGTCTGCAAAAGTAAAATGCAATACTGTTATCTGTGGACCAAGTAAGGGAGCATTCGTAATATAGTTTATTTTTTTTCTACAAACGCTCGCATTCTTTCTTCTCTATCCTTGTTTGAAAAACATAAAGACCAGGAATAGATTTCGAGCTTCAAGCCAGTATCAAGGTTTGTATCCATTCCTCGGTTAACAAGCACTTTGGATTTACCAACTGCAAAGCTGCTATTCTTTGTTATCTTTTTTGCATATACTTTAGATTCTGAAATTAGATTCTCCATTGGAAAAATCTCATTTATTAGTCCCATAGAAAGAGCTTCTTTAGCTCCTATTTTACGTCCTGTAAAGATCAAATCTTTTGCTCTAGCAGGACCTATAATTCGTAATAATCTTTGTGTGCCACCCCATCCGGGACAAATTCCTATTGTAACTTCTGGTTGACCAAGTTGTGCGTTTGACGAAGCGAATCTAATGTCACATGCAAGAGCAAGTTCACAACCACCACCAAGTGCATATCCATTTATTGCTGCGATAACAGGTTTTTCAATATTTTCTATTTTGTTTAATACTTCATGTCCTCTTAAAGCATATTTTTCCGCTTCAACTGATCCTATTTTACTCATATATTCAATATCAGCTCCTACAGAAAATGCCTTTTGACCCATGCCAGTAATTATGATCACTTTGAATGAGTCTTTTTCAAGACTGTCAAGTACTGTAATAAATTCATCCATTAATGCAAGATTCATAGCATTAAGTTTGTCAGGTCTGTTAATAGTGATTAAGGCTATTTCCTCATCTTTTTCTATTTGAAGATATTGTGACATTGAAAGAAACTCTAAATTATGCAAATTAAACTTTACAAAAACTGTAATGTAAACGAAAGTGAGTTATATCGCACATCACAAAGGAACTGCTTGGCAGATTTAGGTTTGCTTTTTGCTGCTCTTGCAGCTATAAGTTGGGGAACCTTTTTTGTTCCAGTAAGAAAAGTTGGAATTAAAAACATTTGGCAGTTACAAGGTGCTACTTCAATAGGTGTGCTGCTTTTTGCTATTCCTGTAGGATTTTTTTGGGGTTTTGAAATTCAGTTAGGAGGACTGGTTTCTGGTGTAGTATGGACAATAGCAAATTTACTTGCTCTTTATTCTGTAAGATTAATTGGGCTTGCAAGAACATCTCCACTTCTTGCTGGATTTGGTATCATTTCATCATTTGTATGGGGAACAATATTTTTTAACGAGACTTTTGATTCGTTAATTCTTGCATTGGGCGCAATAGGATTACTTTTAGTTGGATTGCCATTAGTAGCAAATGGAGAAAGAAATCCTTCAATCAAAAAAAAGGGATATTTGGTAGCTGTTGCATCTGGTTTGATAGGAGGCTCCTATATTGTTCCAATGCAAGCAACACAAACTCTCCAGTCGGGGTTTTTCTCGTCGAGCCTTTCAATTTTCATAGTTGGCATACCTATGTTTTTACTTGCAAGAAGATTCATCAAAAAAGAAACAATTGCGGGAATAATTTCTGGAAGTCTCTTTAACCTTGGAAGTTTCTCCGTGTTAATTTCAATAGGTCTAATAGGTATAACCATAGCATTTCCAATTGCTCAGACTGCTACTCTTTTTGCCGTATCATGGGGAATGTTTTACTTTAAAGAAGTTGTTCAGAGGAAAGGAATTGTGCGTGTTTCTATAGGGGCTCTAGTAATATTATGTGGTGCTACACTTCTTGCTATTGCCTAATCAAGCAATTTATTTGGCTTAAAAGAAAGCAACTGGATTGAAAAAAGTAGTATTAATTTTCAGTGGTGGTCTAGATTCTGTTTGTACAGCTGCATATCTAAAATCAAAATATGTATTATATGGTATTACCTTTTCATATGGTCAGAAAGCACAACAGGAAATTAAAATAGCAAAACATTTTGCAAAAAGTTTGAATTTAAGAGATCATAAAATTGCCAATATAGGATTTATGAAAGAACTTTATGCAGAAACAAATGCTCTTACTAATTCAAGGGTACACATTCCAGAAAAATTTGATTACACCATAGTTGTACCTATACGAAATGCAGTTTTTCTTTCAATTGCGTCTGCATGGGCTTTTGCAATAGGTGCTACGTTAGTTGCATATGGTGCACATAAAGGAGATAAACAATATACAGAT
>JBGOUS010000138.1:0-3676 GCA_041477675.1 Nitrosopumilaceae archaeon | reverse complement strand
TAGTCTACTTGTTTTAGTTTGAGTAATTCCTCTTTCTAAACTATCTTCTTTGACTGACATTATTCTATTAGTAAACTAACTACCTCCCCATTAATTAATTTACTAAGTGCTATAGTAAACCTAGGGTTATCAAAAAATTTGACTTACAAATAATAATCGTAATCTTATGGTTTGGTCTTATCAGCTTTGAGAGCAAATTCCTCTGATTCTTTTTTTAGAGCACCCATTTTCTCAAGATTCTCTTTGAAATCACCCGAGTTATTTTCCTTGATCTTGTTTGCCAAGACTATTGTCTCTCTTAAGTAACTGTTGTAACTTTTGAGAGATTCCCCGTAATTTAGATAGCTTTCGTACCATTCTTGTGGAGCTCTACTTTCTACTAGTTCTATTATCAAGACATTGATTTGTGAGGTTGAAGCTTCAGCTCTCATGATAAAGTTGTCTGGCGTAACTGAACCAGCAAGCAGTGCCTGCAAATCTGTCTCAATTTCATCAGATATGACTTTTTGTCTTGCCTGTATGCTCTCAAGATGAGCTTTAAAATCAGAAATTACAAAACTGGAATCTTCCTTTTGTGGAACAAGCCATATTGAGAAGCTTACACCCGTAATTGCAGCTAGTATTATTATTGTGACAATAATGCCTCGTTTTTTTGCCAACTTACCTCAATCTCACCGAGATCGTTAAAAGCATACTGAAAATCATCAATTTTACATTTACTAGTCACAAATCAGCTAATTTCTATTAGTTGGATCATTTACTCATTAGAAATATCAAAAAACTGTAATAATTCATAAAATTTATGCACGTGTTAACCATGGCATAAATTATAAAATTCAACACGCCTCCAGCGTGTAGTGAAATAATTTTTACATTTCCTTCCTAAATACAACTTCATTCGTAAAAGTATGAAATGACACAAGCATACTGTGTAAAATGCAGGAAGAAAGTCGATATTTCGAATCCAAAAGAAGTTAAGCTAAAGAATGGACGACCTGCAGTAAAGGGCACATGCCCAAAGTGTGGCACTAACGTCTTCCGAATAGGAAAGCCTTAGAGGACCACTTTCTTCTTTTTTAATTAAATCCATATAGGGTACACCTAAGAAATTCTATTGTTGGTAAAGTCAGAATACGAGAAGCTCTTAAAGAAAATCCAAGACAAGATTTCAGAAAATAAAAGTTCAGGTTCTAGGTTTGAACTTCCACCAGTGGATATTATGTGGCAAGGGAATAGAACATTCTTCCGTAATTTTGCCGAATTTCCGAAGATCCTACGAAGAGATGCAGATAAGGTCCTTCAATATCTATCAAAAGAATTTGCTGCTCCCGCCCAGTTGGCAGGTGATAAGGCAGTCTTTGTAGGAAAAAGGGATCCGCATGATTTCACAGCACTTCTTAACAGGTACGTAAAAGAGTATTTGGAATGTCCATCATGTAAAAGTCCAGATACTAGGGTAGAAAAGTTAAACAGGCTTACTTTTCTTGTTTGTGAAGCATGTGGAGCAAAATCACCACTTAAAGGCACCTACGCATAAATGTCATTTGCAGTTAAAACAATAACTTACCAACAAAATCTCATGCTAAATATTTGTGATGCAGACCTTGTTGGTAGAAACATTACAAAAGAAGATTTTTCGTTAAACATAAGCAAAAGTTACTTTGCAGATCGTTTTGTAGAAAGATTTGAAGCAGAAGAACTTTTGAAAAAATATGCTATCTTAAACATGGTTGGAAAGGAAACAGTCTCACTATCCATTAATCTTGGAATAGGATCATTAAAAGGGGTTAAGGAAATAGAAGGTATCCCATTTCTTTTGATTTTCAAATTCTAAAACAGCACAATTATATGTGTTCAGACAGAAATAATTTTTGATCGATGTGGGAAAGCGAAAAGTTCTAAACGAAAGTGAACTAAAAGAAATGAAACTACCAGGTGAAGGAGAACTTCTTGGTAGAGTCATAAAACTTTTGGGTAGTGATCATATTTTAGTAAAATGTACTGATGAAAAAACTCGTATGGGAAGAATACGGGGAAAACTAAAACGAAAAATCTGGATCCGTGATAATGACATAGTTACAATTGCACCGTGGGATTTCAAATCCGATGAGCGAGGAGACATCACTTGGAGATATACTTTATCGCAAGTTGACTGGTTAAAAAACAACGGACATCTCCAAAAAGACTTTTGATTTTCCGCAAGCGATTTTACTTAGTAAATTTAATCTTAAATGTTGACAGATGAACTTGGAAAAAATTTAGAAGAACGCATAGATCGTGATCTGCTTGCAAAAGAAAGGCGAGGAAGATCAGAAAAAGGCGTATTTGATAAAAACAAGGTCATGGATGACGTTCTAGACAAAACCACAATAATGACTCTATCCAAGTTGATAAACTCCGGCATTATATCATACATTAATGGAGTAATTGGTTCTGGCAAGGAATCAAAGATGTATTGGGCTGTGGATCCTGATGGAAAGGATATTGCTCTTAAGATATATTTAGTAACAGCATCGACATTCAGAAAAAGAGCTCCCTACCTAGTAGACGATCCAAGATTTTCTCGTATAAAAAAGGGCACAAGAAACATGGTGGAGCTTTGGGCACAAAAGGAATTCAGGAACCTGATACAATGTGTTAAAAGTGGTATTCCATCAATCAAACCAATTCGTGTTCTAAAAAATGTCTTGGTACTAGAATTTGTAGGAAATAATGGCGTTCCAGCAAAAACCCTCGTAGAAACAGAAATCGACGAAAATGACTATAAAGGTACAATTTCAATTATTTCACAACTTTATAAGAAAGCTAAACTTGTTCACGCTGATTTCTCAGAATATAATATTTTTAAAACAGAAAATGGTTTGATTGTTTTCGATCTAGGATCGGCTGTTGATATAAGACATAAAAATGCAAAAGAATTTCTTGTAAGAGATATTAAGAATATATCACGATTCTTTGTTAAAAGAGGCTTGACTGTGGAAAACCCATCTGATGTATTTGCGAGGATAACCAATTGAGTTTTGAAAAATCTGTGTTAATACCAATTGACAGAGTTGGTGCACTTATTGGTAAATCTGGTAAAGTTAAATCAAAAATCGAAAAAATATGTTCTGTAAAAATCACGGTAAGCAGCGAAACAGGAGAGATCATGATTAGTGGTACGGGAAATGTAGAAGAGATGTTACCATTCAAGGCAGTTGAAGTTGTAATGGCGATAGGCCGAGGATTTTCTCCTGAAAAAGCAATCCGGCTTTTGCAAGGAGAAAACGCACTACATGTTATAGATTTACGAGAATTTGCAGGTAAGTCATCATCTAATATTGAAAGGATAAAAGGAAGAATAATTGGAGAAGGTGGTAGAGTGAGACAAAACATAGAAGAGCTTAGCGGTGCTAATATCTCAGTTTATGGCCGCACCGTGGCCATAATCGGTGAAGGAAACCAACTAAAACATGCTGTAGATGCTATCTATGCGCTTTCTAGTGGAAGCATGCATGGAGCAGTCTACAATAACCTACAGGAAGCAAGACGAAGGGAAAAACTAGAGAGAATGCAATTATGGGAAAACAAAAATGTCTTCGATTAAAGAAACTTTTAGTCAGATCTCACCAAGTGAGTTCTTCTATAGAAACAGAGACCTTGCAGGATTTAGTAATCCTACAAGATCACTTTACAC
>JBGOUS010000103.1:0-4435 GCA_041477675.1 Nitrosopumilaceae archaeon | reverse complement strand
CTACAAGATTGATTATCTTTGCAAAAGTTGTGTCAGAGGAATTTTTTTCACACCTGATTTCTAGATGACCTGTCAGATTTATTGTACCGGCAAAAACACGGTTGCCTTTTTTCTTATCAATTGGAATACTCTCTCCGGTGATACTTGATTGATCTACTGTGGATGAACCCATGATTATAGTGCCATCAACGGGAATCACATCACCTTCTCTTACAATTATTATATCTTTAACGTGTACTTGCTCAATCTCAACTAACCGTGTTTGCCCATTCTCATTTTTTACCAACGCTTTTCTTGGAGCCAGTCTGTAAAGAGATTCAATGTTCTTCCTTCCTTTTTTTACAATAAAACCTTCAACAAATTCTGATAATACAGCAAAAAAGGTAACCACTATTGCAGGAAAAAATTGAAATGAAACCAGAGATGCAACTATTGCGATAACCATGGAAAGCTCCATGTTTACGCGACCTTTTCTTAGGGCATATAGTGATTCTTTGAAGAGGGGATAACCACCAATTAATACGCTAAGCGTAATGATGGTCTTTCCAATCCAATCAGGCTGTACGAGTTGTAGCCACGCAATGAATACTGTAACTAGACCTAGTCCAACCATGCGAAGGATTTCTATGCGTTTGTCTTCTGGTTCATCAACCATCTCGCGTGCCTTTTTTGGATCGTATTCACATGCCCCTGACATGCTATCCCCTAGGAGAGTATACGATATATGCTTTATTCATATAGTCTTCTAGCTTTTTATTCTTGTGAGATAAACTAGTCTTTTGATTCTTCTTGAAATTTCTTTATGGATTCTTTGAGTTTTGAACTTAATTCTTTGATATCTGCTTTATTTTCAAAATCGTTGAGAGTAGACTCTAGTTCATTAATGAATTGATTTGTCTTTTTTTGATATTTTTTCAACTGGTTTTCTTTTGTGATTCCCCACCAATCATTCATGATCTATTATGGTTCTTAATGCTATTAATCATAACGCTAGTAATTCAGAAATTTTCACTGCATTTTGGCATGTAAGTTTTTTACAAAAGTATCTTTCCAGATCTGACCACGATCTTGAAATTCTTGGCAATCACAGTCAGAAATAAGACATTTGTGTGGGCTATGAATTTGATGCATTGTATCGCTGTGGGGCTGGTATGAATTTTCTGGACTACACTTACAGATTGCCAAATTTCTTCACCTCAGAATCTTTTTCAAATGTTATTTCTGCATCAGGCTGAAATCTCTGCCACAGGTAGCCAAGTATTATGGCGTTAATTATCCAAGTCATAGTTACAGTCAACGCCGATACAATTCTAAAACCATTTATCAAGTCCATAGGTGCGGTTATTTCATCTGGGTTTGGTGGCATCAGCACAAATATTATGCTAATGTATATGGCAAACCCAAGTGGCACAAAAAGTCTTTTCATATTTTTTTGCATCTTTTTATAAATTCGTGAAAAACCAAAAGCCCCAAGTCCAGATAAAACGATAATAGCAATATACAATGAACTCCTTAACACTATAGTATTTGGATCTCCTACTGTTGGGGGATTTGCAGGGTACTTTAGAAATGGAATAAAAAATATTGTAAACCACATTATTCCTGCAAGAACAAGTGCTTTTTTGATAATATTGCTTCCAGGTAACATATGCCTAGAATAAGCAAAGATTACTCCAAACAATGCGCCAATTGACAGACCTAAAATTCCTCCAGCTAAAATCTCGCCTTGTTTTTGCCATATTCTATATGTATTAAAATTCTCCCAAAATTGTGGAGTGTCAGATTCTTCACCTGATTGGAACTTTCCCATATTTTCTATTCCTATGGCTTGATCAAGATATGGCTCTACAATGGCAAGATTAACAAAACCATGAACTATGCCTGCTGCAAAACCAGAAACTAGAACAATAAATAAAAAAAGAAATGTTTTCATTATATCATCACTAGTGACAGGGAAATCCCGCTGCATGTCTCATGTCATGTGTAAACTCGTGCAAGTAAAGATCATGAAATGCATGTGGTCCTTGCACAATACTAAACAAATGACCTTGATCAAAGCCTACTACAAACAATCCTATTCCAAATAATGCCAAAAGTATGCTTACTGCTAATTTTGGAACTGCACTATGGGATTTTGTTGTTTGTAAAGTATTTGGCAATTTGAACTTGGTCAAGATTTCATTTATTTAAAGTGTTGGATGGTTTATCCAACACAAAGATATACTAGCTATTCCTAGATATTACAATGCATCAAGTAATCAAAACACTAACACAAGTTGCAGACAGATATGCACCAAGCAGAATGATCTCTTTTGATATTGCTCATGTATTCAAAACATTTCAGCTTATGGCACAGTACGGAAAAATCAGTCGGGCCTTGTTAACGCAAGAGCTAAATTTAGGCGAAGGAGCAGTAAAAACTCTAGTTAAACATCTTAAGATGCACCAACTTGTAGAAACTTCCAAAGGAGGCATGTGGATGTCTGATAAGGGGTATAGACTTTACACGAAATTAGATGAGTCTATTCCAAAAGAAATGGAAGTCCCACAGTGTTCTATTGGGCTAGGAAAATACAACCATGCTGTTTTGATTAAGGGATTAGAATCTGAGATTGGTTCAGGTATTGAGCAAAGAGATGCTGCAATTAAGATGGGTGCTCTTGGTGCAACAACTCTCTTATTCAGAGAAGGAAAATTTTTCATGCCTGGAAGAAATCAGGACTCGCTACGGTCTGATTCAGATGTACGTGAAAAAATCATCAAAACTTTACATCCAGAAGATAAAGATGTCATAATAATCGGTAGTGCAGATAAAAAAAAGATTGCAGAGCTGGCTACTAAAAATACTGCTTTACTTACAGTGGCTAATCATCATAAACATGTTTGAGTAAGCGATCAGAAATTTTTTTGAATAATTGCAATTTTCATTACAATGTTCGTTTATAGTCTAAAAAGATGAATTTCCTTTAATGTAAAGGAGGAATCAACCAATGTAATAATTCACTTGTTGGAACATCAAAGCCGTATAGTAACAGTGGTATTCCAGTCAATGCCAACAAAACTCCTGCAACAAGTCGTGCTGATATAGGTTCATTTTTTGGTCACGGTTTTATGTTGTAGGCAGTTCTGATAAAGGAGGTATTAACCAATGCAACATATCAGGTGTTGGTATCCCCAATCCGTAGAGTACAAGTGGGATTCCTGTGCTTGCAAGCAACACACCAGCAACCAGTCTTGTAATTCTAATTGGAACTTTAGTTATCACTTTAAGATATAACAAGAAAATGATTATTCCTACTGCAACGAAAAAACCTATTATTGCGCTTGTTAGGTCAATCAAACTAAATGCAGCAAGTGCAACTGAATTTTCAACAGCCTCAAGCATTACTATAAAAAAATAACCCATCGCGTAGGTTTTAATATCAACCTTCGTTTCATTTTCAAAAAATTCTTTGAACATGAGTCCACTAAAAAATAACAAACCTATTCCTAGTGAAATCTCAAGAATGTTGATTGGTACAAAATATGCCACTTTTAAGAAGATAAAATACAATACAATTCCAACTGAGAATCCGACAATTGTAATTTTCAGAGTCTTTCGTATGCCGATTCTATTTGCTGTTCCTATTCCTACTAGTGCCTGTTCTCCACCTTCGACAAAAATATACTTGAATGAAGTAAAGAACACGATAAATTCAAACATTAACCTTTTCGAGTCTTCATTATCTATGAAGATTTGTTTCCTCTAAATTAATTGATACTTTCTGCGAGCTTGTCAAAGGATTCGTTCCATCCTGTTTTACAATCTTTATGCATTTCAATTGGTATGCCAACATGTTTCAGAGTCATTTTCGTTTTGTCCTCTTTTTCTTCAAATGTTACAGTCACAAGTGATTCATCTGACCAATCTCCTGGCATTCCGTAGTGTGAGGCAGGAACTACGTTACCCTTTGCGTCCGCAAAAGAATCGGTCATAACGAGCCGCTTCATAGGAACAATTTCGCGATAGATGCCTGTTGACCAATAATCCTTGCCATCTGGACTACGCATGCAGTTCAGATAACGACCACCCACGCGAAGATCTATTTTGACGACCGGCGAAGTAAAGACTTTTGGTCCCCACCACTTTTTGCAACGCTTGGGTTCTGTCCATGCCTTCCACACTAGTTCGTTAGGTGCATTGAAAATTCGCGTGATAACTAACTCCCTCTCAGTTGCCATGTTTTTTCCCTCTTTGTTTCATTACAACTTTCATTATAACTTTCGTATATAGTCAAAAGAAAGCTCCTTGTCTCTACCC
This sequence comes from Nitrosopumilaceae archaeon, assembly GCA_041477675.1. Taxonomy (GTDB): domain Archaea; phylum Thermoproteota; class Nitrososphaeria; order Nitrososphaerales; family Nitrosopumilaceae; genus UBA8516. The sequence goes on along the minus strand of JBGOUS010000103.1, from coordinate 135 downwards.
CAGCACAATGTGCTGGGGTATAGACAAGGAAGTTACATTTGACTATAAATGAAAATTATAATGAAAGCTACGATGAAAATTTTAACGAATAGAACTAAAAACCATTTTACTTGCGTGGATCGATCAAGTCGTGTT
>JBGOUS010000133.1:0-3819 GCA_041477675.1 Nitrosopumilaceae archaeon | reverse complement strand
GAAGTATATGATCTAGCACCAATTGTTAGTGCCTCTCTCACAGGAACACATAACATAAACTGGAGAACTTGGTGTGTATCTAAAAAATTTGGCATTGTAGGCAGGGAAGCAGTTTATGACAGAAAGTCTGCAAGATTTATCTACGAAAAATACTCAAAAACTCCACTTGCAAAAGAAGTTCTACGTGAATTATTCCATGACAAATATGATTTGGAAAACACTGAAAGGCTATTGGAAAAAATTCGATCTAATGAAATTAAAATAAAGTGGATAGAAGTAGAAAATTTTTCTAAACTTGCAGAACCTATACTTGATCATACTACAAAATATTATGCATCTCCAGCAAACATAGACAAAGGAATCTTGGAACTAGTTAAAACAAGACTCTTGAAAACCAAACACAGACTGATTTGCGTTAGATGTGGAAAATGGGAAAGAGTTGTTGAGACCAGAGAAGTAAATAAGATACTTTCATGTCATTATTGCAAATCTCATCAGATCACAGCTACTTATTATTCTGATTATGATTTGGCAAAAATAGTGCAGAAAAAACATACTGGGAAAAAACTTACAACAGAAGAAAATCATAAATTTTCAAGAGCATGGAAGATCTCTTCCCTTTTGGAAAACTTTGGGAAAACAGCTCTTATTGTTCTTTCAGGATATGGTGTGGGAGCAGACACGGGAGCACGAATTCTCCGAAACATGATTGGAGAAGAAGAACTATACAAACAGATCTATGAAGCAGAAAGACAATACGTAACAACTCGCGGTTTCTGGGATTCTTAATTCTTCTTTATAATATGTGAAAAGGGTGTCAAAAATAATTCCATTCTACCCTCAAGACCAGCTTTTGCAGTCACACCTATTACAGTAATAATCTCACCTTGAGAAAACTGATCTAGCATCCTAGCTTGGTTTCTCCATCCCTTAAGCCAAATCTGGCCTGTCTCATCTTCAATAAACATTTCTGACAAAGATACTGTTTCCCCACTTTTTGTCTGAATTTCTCTTCTTTCTGGCATCTTCAGTACTATCGCTTCAATACAATAGGTACCGTCGCTTGGTTTCAGATCACGAATTTTTGTTCTAAGTTCTGAAATTGTAGGAATTTTTTCATCATCGATTTTCCTAACAAATGAGTCGTCTGCTAATGTTACAGAGCTTCCATATATTTTTGTTGGAACTATTTCTATTACTTCTCCAACTTTAAGATCTTTTGTTACATCAATGAAATCTGTAATGTTTAAAAATTTTTTATTATGATCAGTAACTAACATTAAGGTGTTATCTGAATCATTTTTCACTAACGACAAAATTCTAACAGTTATTGGCTGCACTTCATCCGCACCTTCTATTTCAATAACCGTGCCTTCATCACCGTGTAACTCTAATCCTTGTTGACCTCTTTTTGTTCTTACACCAATCAATCTTGTTTTTGCTCCAGCCGTAATCGTCTTTGGAATTGATTTCTCATCTGCATTCCATAAGACAACTCTTGTAATGGCACCATCTTTTCCCTTTAGTCGTAAGTGAAGCGCCTTTCCAGGCTGGCCTTTGAAATTTATGAATTCAGTCATTCTAATATCTCCATCCAAGATTCCAGAAATTACAAGATTTTGTTGATTCTCCTTTACTCCGCTAACATCTTCTGTAATGGAATCAAGTAAGGGAATCTTGCTTTCTATATCACTTGTTTCAAGATTTGAACCTGAACCAACATTAATTATCGGTGTTCCAGTCATGTCTGATTTGACATAAGCCTTGATAATTTTTACAAGATCACCCGGTTTAAGATTTTCAATTCCTGGTAAGTTTGCCTTTTCATCCCATAACTTTACCTTGGCCCTAGAATCTGAATCATATACGGTCATTGTGCGTAGGAGAAATTGTGAACCATCTTTACGTGAAAATTGTTTTGCTGGATAAACATTCATCACCCTAGTTTCGAGTGTGATCTCTTTTGCACCTATGTACAGATCTTTGAGACCCATCTCTACTTTCAACTGTTCATTTAATGATGTTCCTAGATCAGCTGCTATAAGAAATAGAGCGCCTTGATCTGTCAAATAACCTGCACCGATCTTTTCTTTTTTCTTATTAATCATCTGTTGTATATCTGATCGCGATAGCTCTGGTTTTTGTTCCAAAAGCTTGTTTAATAATGATTCAAATTCTGACAAGTCACTCTGAAATAGAAAACATGCATTAATAAAAATTTCATTAGATAAATTAGTGGGGTATTAAAACTAGTCTTAATGTCATGTATAGAAACAAAATTGCTTTTAAAATCATATGGGACTGTAAATGCAGCTGATGGTATCGATCTCTCTGTAAACTATGGCAAGATTTTTGGATTTTTAGGACCAAATGGGGCAGGAAAAACTACTACAATAAAACTCCTTACTACTTTTATACCACCAACAACCGGATCGATAAAAATACTAGGATTAGATGCTATACAATCTCCATTAGAGGTACGAAAGAAAATTGGCGTGGTTTTGCAGCAGCCAAGCTATGAACCAACACTTAGTGTAGAAAAATCTCTCGAAAAATATGGAATGATGTGGAATGTGGAGAGAATGATAAGACAGGATAGAGTTGAGGAGCTTCTTTCAGCTTTTGATCTAAAAGAAATAAGGAATATAAAAAATGATGAGCTTTCAATAGGTCAGAGACGAAGAGTACAAGTGGCTCGTGAATTTATGCACGACATGAAGCTTTTGTTTCTTGATGAACCTACAGTAGGTTTGGATCCTTCAGCACGCAGGGGATTACTTGATTTTATAAAACTTAAAGTAAAAGATGGCTTGACTGTATTTTTTACAACACATATACTAAATGAAGCCGAATACATCTGCGATGAAGTTGCTATCATCAACAAAGGAAAGATAATAGCTATTGATACTCCAGAAGAACTAAAGAACAAATTCGGGAGAGAAAAAACCATCAAGATTCACTTAGATACTGTCAGAAAAAATCTGTCTAATCTCTTGATTGGAATAAAAGACTATGAACTTGATTTCAACTCTGGAACAAACATAACTATACGATCTAATGATTCTGAAGAAGTATTACTAAAAATTCTTCAAATTTTGACTGCAAATAATATTGTCATAGTGGATCTATCGGCAATCCCTACAAGTCTAGAAGAAATCTTTCTCTCAGTGGTGAACAAATCAAATGCATCCAGTAATTAGACTAGTAAATAGAAATCTAACAATATCTCTTAACAAGGGATTCATGATATGGCAAGTAATTTTTCCTCTAATCTACATCTTTGTTGGTGGTTTTGCATACACTGCATTGATTGATTCTGTTTCATATGGTGACAAAACACTAGACTATCCAGCATACATCGCATCAGGTATGATTGGCTTTAACATAATGAATAGTGCTCTTATCTCCGGCATTATAATATGGAATGATCGAAGACATGGTATGTTTGAACAGATCCTTGTAGGTCCATTTACTAGAACACACTATATCCTAAGTAACGTCTACACGATTGGAATAATTGGGTTGATTAGTGCAGCTTTAATTACAGCTGTTGGATATCCGCTTTTCTTTGAATCTGTAGAATTTAACCTACTTACTATACCACTTTTGATCTTTGCTTCTGTTGTAGGCTCTATTCTCTTTGGTTCTATTGCATCAATCATATCTGCTAGACTAAAGTCAAGTGAAGGATTCAACGTAGTGATTAACACTGTATTTTTATTTTTTGCATTTGTAAGCACTGCTTTCTATCCAGCTCAAGGTTCGCCTCTACCACTTTCAATCGCATTTTATTTTAATCCGCTAACCTATCTCGTAGAT
>JBGOUS010000170.1:0-3137 GCA_041477675.1 Nitrosopumilaceae archaeon | reverse complement strand
TGCAAGGCATGTTCATCATCATCAAATAGTAAAATGTACAGGTTGTGGTAAAGAATTCATTTATGAAAAGGACCGCCGTCATCATGCAAAAGAAGAACATGAGAAAAAAATGAACGAAAGATCACACAAGGTAGCACATCGTGATGAACGTCAACCTCCACAAGATCGGGTAGACAAACAAACCCGCCATTTTAGTGATGATCTTTGAATGGGTTTGTCCAATTTTTCTATTTTGCTCCAATGGTTACCTTGCTATCCTGACGTACGAATCAACAAAATCTTTTGCATACATATTGGCATGTCTTTCGGAACCTCGGTGGACTCCAAGTTTTGATCGTATGTGATGATAATATTCATGCAAGATAATGAAAGGGTTGTAAAAAATGTCAGAGTTTAAAGCGTAAATCTTTTTTTGAGATGGTACATACACCGCATATGCCGTCCTCCGTTTTCCTTTGATTGTTCCAACTACTATTTTGGGACTTTCAACATGATAAAATTCGCTTAGTTTTTCAAGAGCAGTTTCTGTTTTCTTGTCTAGAATCATTTGAACTATTTTTGCCTTGGTTAGGTCATCAAGCTCTGGCACGCTTCAGATTATAAAATGCGCAATATAAGCAAGGACTTGATTGTCATTACAGACTATCCAAAGTAAACCGAAAACATGTTATAAAACAAATAAAAAATAAAGCCATGTGGTTTCCCATCTTGTTTTTCTCATGGGGTTGTATTCCTGAAATCAGTAAAGGTTGTCAGGATATGACAAATGCATCAAGCACATACTTGGGAATAGCTGCTGGAGCAGTAATTGGTGGCATTGTAAGCTGGTGGATTTATAACCGTCAAAAGAAAACTGCGGAAATTCAGGATCTAGCCCTAAGTCGAATAAAAGAATTGGATGAAAATCACGATGTCATCTTAAAAAGGATTGAAGATATTGATTCACGCCATGAGGAGATTTTAAACAAAATATTGGATCTAAACAAGAAAATAGACTCCAGTAAAAAGACAGACAAGATTGATTGAGTCAAAAGGACTTGTGATTCTTAACCTTTAGCCTCTTGGTTCGTAGTGACAATCGCAATTGCACCCTTTTGTACAATTAATTCTGTTACAATCCTCACAGCGTTTTCTTCTATAGTAACCCAATTTCTTTCATCAATTAATAATTCCACTAGACTTTTAGTTCTACCTATTATAATCCAATTTTCCACGCAAAATGCCTATTATTTCTTTAATCCTTTTTGTAGCCCTTCGTATTCGTCTTGGGAAGTTTTTTTATTGGGTTTCATTCCAGGTTTGTTTCTTGGTTTTGATCTTACCATGCAATTACAACAGTTACAGTAAAGATCTACTGTCTCATCTGTTGCAGGAGTTTCTTCTCTGTCATGACATCCTTGCCTTGTGATAAAAATCCCACAAATTTGACATCGTACCTGACCTGACAAATAACGGCTAGTGCCATCTCTTGGTTTTCTAACTCTATATTCTTTACAAACTCCTTTACAAGCACCTTTTTCTTTGTGCATGTTTGATTCCTGACAAGGAAGAATAAATTTCCATGCATCATGTAAACCTAATTTCCAGCAAATAATAACGTGCAATATTATCTAATGGAGTGAAATTACGAATGAAATGAGACAAGCACAAAAACAAATCCTGCCAAAGTCATTTCCTCGCGTATAGTCCACCCGCCGCATAGGAAACAGCTATCATGATTCTTGAAAGTAAAACTGCAATGTCTTGCATTGTTACCAGCGTGATGTCAATGACAATAGCTGCAGGAATTGATGCTAATGCAATCCACCCTACAATCATCTGTTCTTTGTTGTCTTGATTGCTAAATTTCTTCATGATAAGATATGTCGAAAGATTGCCAAGGCCAATTCCAAGTAATATCAAATACTGCAGCAAGGATGGAAATGCTCCAATTGCAATGAATGGTCCTGCCCAACAAATTCCATTTATTGCACTAATTTTTGGTGACCATTTTAGACTGTTTTTCATTCTTTGCTGAATCATAGGCAGTACCTTGGATAGTTTTCTAAAGTTCAGACCAGCTACTGTACCAAAACTCCCAAACCAGACTATTGCATAATAATAAAACGGAGATTTGCTGAGAAATACACCTTCACTTAAAATTGCACCCGCTACGACTGCGATGGAAACACAGATGAAAAGAAAGCCAAAGGCCCTTCGTATTTCAATTGATGATGATTCCAACTAATTTGGTTGATTTTACTCCAGTTATAAGCCTCATCAGATCTAATTGTTCCTTAGTTACCATAATGGAACATGTCCACACTCACTTGGAGCAAATATTGTTGTGCTAGTGTAACTAGTAGACCATGGCTTGGGATTTACCTTGAAATTCCCCAAACTCATATCTAAGTTATACCCAAGCCAACACCCGTTCTCTTTTCTAAAGGGATCTGAATTTGCCTAGTTATTTTTTTGATTTGTTAGTTATTTATTTCATCTGGAATTCAATGCCACCGCATACATCGCAGACTTTGGCATATGCTCGCTTATGAGTGAGCATACCTGTAGCGATTGTGATGTTGGTTTTGAATTCTTCCAATTCTGTGTTGCATCTTGGACAAAATTGATTCATAACTACTTCTTTGCTTGTCATGATTTGATTTATTTCCAAAAGGGGAAATAAAAGATCGTGTGTAACATTACAAAATAACTAAACCCATTTTTGGAATTAACTTTCAAACAAATCATGTCATTCGATATTATCTTTCTGTACTTCTGATCATAAATCGAGAATAAAAAGGTGGATAGGGCCTAACAAATCATAGGCCCGCCGGGTGGATTTACACAATTTAGGTTGTCCTTGGTCCTCAAGCCTTTTCCAACCATTACACTGCCAGTATCAGTTGGATCAGTTGAATGATTCTCTTCAGGTGTCTTTACTTTATCATGCGGCATGCTTGCAGAAACCATGTTAGGAATTGTAAGACCAATTCCAACTGATACAGCTATGATTACCGCTGTAAGCACGACTAATTTTTTATTTGACATTTGTTGTGACATTTTTTGTCAATATTATATTGTCAACAGAGATTATAACTTTTGATTAAATTGCAATTTAACTTAATATCTTTATCAAAAAATATAGAAGCAACAAG
>JBGOUS010000030.1:0-8413 GCA_041477675.1 Nitrosopumilaceae archaeon | reverse complement strand
TCCTATCACTACACCAATGTTCATTCAAGCACTTCCCTTGATCCAATCTCATTTCCAAGGCCATATAGACTAACAAGTCTTGCCAGATCAGTGTAAGAAATTTTGCAGTTGTTATGTGCAAGTTTAAGAGCATAAGGATAACCTGACACGCTGTTTTTGTAAAGTCTGTCTAAAAGTGATCTAATTTTTAATTCGTCATGATCAGAGCCTAGCAATTCGATTTTTATCAGAGGAGTAGAGTTGCGTAGTCTTGCATATACGGATGAAATTACTTTACCTGGCCCGAGATCGCTGTCTACAAAGATTTTGCTAAATCCAGGCTTTTGTACTGCATGATTGTAATAAAAAATGTCACCTGCAAGAGAGCCAAATTTACCAAACTCATTTTTTGTAACCGACGTTTTTGAGATAAAAACAACGTTGTTCTTCTTTTTTACAGCTCCAGTAAGCAAGGCGATAAGAGAGGCCTGTCTTGTGAGAAATTGAGAATATAGTGAGCCGTCAATAGCCACCAAATCGGCCTTGTCTACAGAGGCTGCACATGCATCGATTTCCATCTTGCTTGCCTGGGCCGCTAGTTCAGGATTTGGGGTTCCTAGTCCTTGATTGTGCAGTTCTGATATAATCATGCCATCAGACTGGATTGATACAGCTGTAACAACCCACAGTTCCAGGCCTTGGAATTTTGTACTGTTATAGCTACTGTCTATTCCAGCAATTACTGCGTCTTGTCTTTGCGGAGTGTACTCTATCCAATTGTTTCTTGCTTCCTGTACTATCTGCTCAAACCTTTGTCCTTTTAGAACAGACAAAGTCTCTTCGCGTTTTTTAAGAGCGTCGAGATAAACAGTGTTTCGCATAAGCACCCTTTACATCCATAGATAAAATGTTTATTTTTTGAACATGATTTGCGTGCAAGCTAATAGATAATCAATTTATGGAGTCAGTCACAAGGATAGGCGTGTTTGAAAATGAAAAAACATGGGCAAAGGCTGCATCAAACAATGCTATAGATGATTTTCACAAAAAATTTGATCAATCTGTAGAATCAGTAAGAAAAGATTTTGGTACAAGATATCCAATGATAATAGGCGGAAAAGAAATCTATTCTGAAAATCAATTTCAGGTAAGGTCTCCATCTGATAGAAATATTGTGATTGCCAATTTTCCAATGGCTACAAATGAAGATGTTTTTCATGCAATCGAATCAGCAAAGGATGCATTTTTCAAATGGAGTGTAACACCTTTTCAGAAAAGAGTCCAGATTTTCAGAGAAGTGGCAGATGATCTTTCTTCCCAGAAATTTACACTTGCTGCAATAATGGCTTTTGAAAACGGGAAAAATAGACTAGAAGCCATGGGTGATGTCGATGAGGCAATTGATTTTCTAAGGTTTTATTCAGAACAGATTGAGGCAAACGAAGGATATTCTAAAGAGACAAAGAGCGCCAATCCAAACGAAAAGACTCGTAGTGTTCTAAAGCCATATGGTGTATGGGGAATAATTTCTCCCTTCAATTTTCCTTCTGCGATAGCAATAGGAATGACTAGTGGCGCGCTTCTTACTGGAAACACTGCCGTACTAAAGCCATCAAGTGATACTCCGCTTTCAGCATACAAGTTTGTAGAGGCAATTTATCACAAGCTACCGCCAGCTGCGCTAAACTTTGTCACAGGTTCTGGAAATATAGTTGGAAAAACAATACTTGAAAGTCCCCTTGTAGATGGAATTGCATTTACTGGTTCCAGAGAGGTAGGGATGACAGGATTTCGAACTTTTATTGAAAAAAATCCACGTCCGTTTATTTCAGAAATGGGGGGAAAAAATCCCGTCATAGTCACCGAATCAGCAGACATTGAAAAGGCGGTAGACGGAGTTATGCGTGCAGCATTTGGTTATGGCGGACAAAAGTGTAGTGCATGTTCTAGAGTGTATGTTCAAAAAAGTGTTGCAAACCAATTTATGGAAAAACTTGCTGCAAAAACAAGATCACTAAAGATTGGGCATCCATGGCAAAAGGATGTCTTTTTGGGACCGGTAATTAATGACTCTGCTGTAAGAAGATTCGAAAAAGCAGTAGAGATTGCAAAAAAAGATGGAAAAATAATTCACGGTGGTTTAGTTTTAAAAGATTCTGAATATCAAAATGGCTACTTTGTACAACCTACAATCGTTACGGGTTTAACACAAGAGCATGAGCTTGTAAGAGACGAGCTGTTTTTGCCCTTTGTTTGTGTATTAGAGTGTGATACCCTTGATGAGGCAATCAAACTAGCAAACAAGACAGACTATGGGCTCACTGCTGGAATATTTAGCCAAGACAAAAACCAGGTTGAGACTTTTTTTAATAAAATTGAAGCGGGAGTGACATATGCAAATAGAGCAGCAAGTGCTACTACGGGTGCATTTGTTAGGGCACAGCCATTTGTTGGTTGGAAAGATTCTGGAATTTCAGGCAAAGGAGCAGGCGGGACATACTACTTGCTACAGTTTATGCGGGAACAGACTCAGACTCGATGTGAGTGAATAAAGGAGCTTCCCAAAAGCAAGATGTTGCGTTTTCTTTCTTTCAGTCTTCTAATAGAATACGGAAGCCAGTTTGTTCCATAAGGGATGTATTCTAAAACAGAAAATCCTTCCTTCAAAAGAATAGGCTTTAGTTCATCACGAATTCCTTTAAGAAGTTGAAACTCGAATTTTTTTTCATACACTTTTGAAAGTTGGATTGCCTTTTCAATTAAAACAGAGTCATGTGTTGCGATACCAAATTCGTTTCCTTTTACAAAAAGCATTTCCATCAATTTTCTATAGTTTTCATCAACTTCTCTTTTTGATTGAAATGCAACTCCTTTTTTTTCCCTATATGCTCCCTTGACAAGACGAATCTTTGCTCCCTTTTCAAGTAGATGCATCAAGTCTCCTCTTGAACGCCTAAGGTTTGCTTGTAGAGCAAGACCGAGCCTTTCATACTTATCAAATAAATCAAGGTAGATTCCAATGGTATCATTGGTATGTTCTGATGACTCCATGTCAATCCACACAAACGACTGCGACAGTACAGCCCTTTCAATTATAATTTCATAGTTTTTCAAGCACTCTTTTTTGTTTCGTGAAAGACCAAGTTGGGTTGGTTTGATAGATACACCACCTTCCACCTTTGATTTTCGTAAATTTGAGATGAGAATTAGGTATTCTTTTACAGTCTTTTCAACTTGGTTTTTTGTTGTGACGTGCTCTCCAAGCCTGTTTATGATGGCATCCATTCCTTTTTTGTTTGCAAGACGTGCAGATTCTAGAGCCTGTGCCATAGAGTCACCTGCTATCCACTGTTTTGCTATTCTAAAGAGGAATTTTTCCATAAGACCAGAACTCATGTTCTAAACAAGACTCATTGGTTCAAAACTTGTTTAAAGTTATAGCTTTAACAAGGGCATACTACAAAGTTCTGATCGTCTTGAAAAGAATCGGACTCTTAGGATGTGGTGCGATTGGAACAGAGATTGCATTGGCAATAGATTCGGGAAAAATTACTGCCAAACTTACTCATGTCTTTGATTTTTCACAAGACAAATCAAAAAAATTAGTGGACAAACTAAAAAACAAACCTGAAATAACAGAAAATGTTGGATTGCTTGCCGCTGCACCACTAGATCTAATAGTTGAAGCTGCATCACAAGATGCAATACGTGACAATGCTCTAACCATACTTCAAAACAAAAAAGATTTGATGATAATGAGTGTTGGTGCACTTTTGGATGAATCAATTTTTGATATAATATTAGAAGGTAGTCGAGATTTTAAAAAATCGGTTTATCTTCCTTCTGGTGCAATACTTGGTCTTGACGGAATACGTGCTGTAAAAGATGAGCTAGAGTCAGTCACTTTGATCACAACAAAGAATCCAAATGCATTGAAGGGAGCCAAGTTCTTTGAAACATCAGAAATTGACCTTGATAAAATTACAAGACCAACTACAATTTATGACGGAGCTGCTCAAGAAGCAGTAAGGCTCTTTCCTGCAAACATCAATGTTGCTGCGCTCTTAAGCTTGGCAGGCATTGGTAGTGAAAAGACAAAGGTAAGAATTGTTGTAGACCCAACTACAGATAAAAATACTCACGAGATTCTTGCGCAAGGAAAGTTTGGCAGGTTTTCAATCAAGGTTGAAAATGTTCCAAGTGAGTCAAACCCAAAGACAAGCAAGCTTGCAATCTTGTCTGCAATTGAATGTCTCAGAGCAATCTGCAAGCAAGACATTAGAGTAGGAACATGAGCTGGCAAATATTGCCAAGATATTCAAAGATGTCGTAAAAGCTGCCTTACACCTTATGCTTTAAATGCACATTTCTACCGATTTATTTTAGATAAATGGATTTAAAGTCAGAAATTTTGAGACTTAAAAAAGAGAAAGATGTTCTTGTTTTGGCTCACAATTACCAAATTCCTGAAGTACAGGATGTTGCCGACTATGTTGGTGACTCGTTAGGGCTATCAAGACAAGCTGCAAAGACAAATCATAAAACAATTCTGTTTTGCGGAGTTCATTTTATGGCAGAAACTGCAGCAATCACTTGTCCTGACAAAAAAGTACTCATTCCAGATTTGTCAGCTGGATGTTCGCTTTCAGACACCATAACAGTAAATGAATTAAGAAAATGGAAATCGCAACACCCTGGCGCAATAGCTGTTGGTTATGTAAATACAACTGCGGATGTAAAGGCAGAGCTTGATTATTGCTGCACTTCATCAAATGCAGTAAATGTTGTAAGATCAATTCCAGAAAACAAAGAAATTTTATTTTTGCCTGACATGTTTTTGGGGTCTTATGTAGCAAAGATGACAAACAGAAAGAACATGTTCATCTGGGCAGGTGAGTGTCATGTTCATGCAGGAATAAGATCGCAAGACGTGGAAGCGAAGCTAAACCAGCATGTAAGCTCAGAATTTCTAGTCCATCCAGAGTGTGGTTGCACCACTTCACTGATGTATGGAGTTGCACAAGGCGACTATGGAAACCGCCAAGTACAGTTGCTATCTACGGAAGGAATGATGAATTATGCAAAGAATTCACCAGCAAAGAGCTTTGTTGTTGCAACCGAAACTGGAATCTTGTATAGAATGAAACAACAAAATCCAGAAAAGGATTTCATCCCAGTTTCTGAAAATGCAGTTTGCCAATACATGAAGATGATAACACTTGACAAAGTCTATGCGTCACTAAAAGAAGACAAATATGAAGTCAGGGTTCCAAAAAATATTGCACAAAAAGCACGACTTGCAATAGACAGAATGCTTGCTATCAGTTAACTTCCAGACTCAAGTCAAGACTAGCAACTGAACTTGTAATTTTTCCTACAGATATCATGTCGATTCCTGTCTTTGCATATGACTGGATGTTTGTAGAATCAATTCCACCAGATGCTTCCAGTTTTACTTTGTTTCGCAGTCCAAGTTTTTTTAGTGTGTTTACGACTTGAGAAATTTCTTTTGGCCTCATGTTGTCAAGCATTATTATTGATGCTCCACCCTGTGCGGAAACAACTGCGTCATGAAGGTTTTCAACTTCAACTTCAATTTTTTTGTACTTTTTTCTTGCCTTTTCTAATAGAGGATAGACGGAACCAGCTACTGCAAGATGATTGTCTTTTATCATTACCATTTGATCAAGTGACAATCTGTGTTTGTGTCCTCCCCCTATTGCTACTGCCTCCTTGTCAAAATATCGTAATCCAGGAGCAGTCTTTCTCGTAGAATATAGATTTACTTTGGGATTTATCTTGCGTATCTTTTGCACAAGCATGTTTGTTTGTGTAGCAATTCCACTCATCCTAGACAAGAGGTTTAGTGCAGTCCTCTCACATGAGAGTACAGCCTGTGCAGTGCCTGAGATAATCATTACTACATCATCTGGTCTGATGTGAGAACCATCATTTTTTATTGCCTTGACTTGACATCCTTTTGAGGCAAAGATTTCTTTTGCATATATTATACCTGCAAGGATTCCGTGTTGCCTTGAAATTATTTTTGCAGAAATTTTTTTTCTAGGCAATAAATTACTTGTAATATCACCTTTCCCGATGTCCTCAGCTAAAAAACTCGCAAGAGCCTTTTTTGCAAGTATATGCAATCTAGGTTACCTTAATTGCGTATTTGCCTTTTTCTTTAATTCCTAAAGATTGTGCCACTACAGAGTTTACTGGATCAACTATCAGTACAGAGCCACGCCAGTCAGGAGTTAGGTCCGATGATTTGCAAATAGGACAGACTTTACCTATCGTGACACATTTGCATTTTCTGCATGCCATTTCTTTTACCATATTAATTTCACTTTTCTACTTTCTTTGCCTTCTCAGCATGAGGCGGAGATTTTATCTTTTCAGCTTGGGTTTGAGATTTTGCCTTTTCAGCTTGGGTTTGAGATTTTGCCTTTTCAGCTTGGGTTTGAGATTTTGCCTTTTCAGCTTGGACTGGAGCTTTTGCTTTCTTTAGCTCTTCTTCAATCCATTCGTCTGCTCCAAGGAAAGGTTGTCTACATGTGATACCAATTTTCATTGCAGCTGATTTTCCAAGTGATACAGCAGTAATCCTTGCACGAATTGTAGAACCAATCTTTAGTGTCCTTCCACTTTGGTTTGCCAAGATCATACCTGACTTTACATCGCTTTTTAGATAATCATCCATGACTTGGGACAGGTGTAGTAATGCGTCTGTTGCACCAATTCTTACAAATGCACCAAAGTCTGTAATTTCAACAATTTCTCCGCGCACAATTTCTTGGAGTTTTGGATAAAATGTTAATGCAGTAAACTCTACTTTGTGAAATGTTCCGCCATCGCCAGAAACTATCTTTCCCATTTGGTCAACTTTGGTATCAAGAATCATGATTACATATCCAAGTTCGGGATTTATCATGCTCTCGTATTTTTCCCTCAGAATTGTAATTGCCGCCTTTTTTAGAGACTCGCCAAAGAGTTTTGGCGGAATTCTAACTACATCAGTAAGGGTAGATATGGAAAACATCTAAAGAAAATTGATAAAATTTCAATTTATGAATCTTTGGATGAATGTTATTGTTAATTTTGCCTATGTTTAAATAATCTAAAAGTGATTTTTTCAGTATGGTTGCAGTTGATGAGGTTCTAAAGACTCTAAGTACAGTAATAGATCCAGACCTCAAAAAAGACATCGTATCCATGGGAATGATTAAAGATCTTGAAATTAATGGAAATGATCTCAAGTTTACATTAGAACTTACTACACCGGCTTGTCCTTTCAATGATGAAATAGAACAAGATGTCAGAAAGGCAATTGGTTCCATACCAGGAATTGGCAAGTATGATATGAAAGTCTCTGCCAAAGTAATGGAGGGCCGTGCGTTATCCATGGATGAGATGATGCCAACTGTCAAAAACATCATCGGGGTTGCAAGTGGCAAAGGCGGAGTAGGAAAAACAACAGTTTCAGTGAATTTGGCACTTGCACTGGCAAAAACTGGAGCCAAAGTTGGATTGCTTGATGCAGACATCTATGGCCCAAGTGTTCCATTGATGCTTGGCATGGGCAAGGCAGTAATGGAGGTTGAAAATAACAAACTCCAACCTGCAGAATCACATGGACTCAAAGTTGTTTCTTTTGGATTTTTTGCAGAACAAGAACACCAAGCTGCAATTTACAGAGGACCGATCATTTCTGGAATAGTAAAACAATTTTTAGTTGATACCAACTGGTCTGATCTGGATTATCTTATAGTAGACTTGCCACCTGGAACTGGTGACATTCCACTTACTTTGGCCCAAACAATACCGATCACTGGAATACTTGTAGTTACCACACCGCAAGAAGTTGCAAGTAACGTTGCAGTAAAAGCATTTGGAATGTTTCAAAAGCTAAATATTCCAATTCTTGGAGTGGTTGAAAACATGAGCTACTTCAAGTGTCCAGACTGTAACATGATACATCACATCTTTGGTGAAGGAGGCGCAAAAAGGATTTGTGAAAAATACAATCTACCATTTTTGGGTGAGATTCCACTAAACCCAGGAATCATGGAGGGTTCAGACACTGGAAGACCCGTACTTGTGACAGACCCCAATTCTACACATGGTGAAGCATTTATGGCAGCTGCAAAAAATGTAGCAGCAAGATGTAGCATACTAGCAGATCAACTCAAAGAAGAGATGAGTGCCGAAGTAGCTACGCAAAAATAGCCAAAAACAAAGATACACTGTGCGTCTTCCCGAAAACCTTCGTAACGGCCTGAAAAAACCACTAGGAATTTTAATTAAAGACTCTGATGCTACAAAAGAAAACATTTTGAAAAGCATTCCTCAATGGTCATTTGTAATTACTGTTGGCGATGCCACTACAGAAAAACTGATAAAATATGGAATTACACCGTCATTGCAAATTGTA
>JBGOUS010000172.1:0-3094 GCA_041477675.1 Nitrosopumilaceae archaeon | reverse complement strand
ACCCAGTCTAACCGACTGAGCCATCCATTTCAAGTTTTACTAATCTGTTGAGTTCAACAGCATATTCCATAGGGAGTTCTTTGGTAAACGGTTCGATGAATCCATTTACAATTAGAGTTAATGCATCTTCTTCTGAAAATCCTCTACTCATGAGATAGAAAATCTGTTCGTCGCCTATCTTTCCAACAGTTGCTTCGTGAGTAACTGTTGCATCTTCTTGGTTTATCTCCATGTATGGGTAGGTATCTGTCTTTGAAATATCATCTAAAAGTAATGCATCACATCTCACGGTAGCCTTGACATTTGTTGCTCCTTTTGCAACATGTAATAGCCCACGGTATGTTGTTCTTCCATTGTTTTTACTTACTGATTTTGATGTAACTCTTGATGTAGTATTAGGTGCCAAATGTACCATCTTTGCACCAGTATCTTGGTGTTGGTTCTTTCCTGCAAATGCTATAGACAGTGTTTCTCCGTGAGCTCTTTCTCCCAACATGTAAATTCCTGGGTATTTCATTGTAAGCTTGCTTCCTATATTTCCGTCAATCCATTCTACTCTTGCACCTTCATAAGCATAAGCTCGTTTTGTAACTAAATTATAAACATCATTACTCCAATTTTGGATTGTTGTGTATCTTAGCTTTGCATTCTTTAATGCAACAAGCTCGACTACAGCAGAGTGGAGTGATTCTGATGAATACACTGGCGCAGTACATCCTTCTATGTAATGCACTTCAGCGCCTTCATCTGCAATAATTAAAGTTCTTTCAAACTGTCCAATATTTTCTGCATTGATTCTAAAGTATGCCTGTAATGGAAGATCTACTTTAATGCCTGGTGGAACATAAATAAAAGATCCTCCACTCCAAACTGCACTGTTAAGTGCTGCAAATTTGTTGTCTTCAGGAGGAATTATTTTACCAAAAAATTTCCTAAAGATTTCTGGTTCCTCTTTTAGAGCAGTGTCAGTATCTAAAAATTTAACACCTTGTTTTGTCAAGTCATCTCTTAAGTGATGATAAACAACTTCTGATTCATATTGTGCACCTACACCAGCAAGGAATTTTTTCTCCGCTTCTGGAATTCCTAACTTGTCAAAAGTGTTTTTGACATCCGCTGGTACATCATCCCAATTTTTTTCTGTCTTTTCAGAAGCCTTTGCATAATAATAGATATTGTTAAAGTCGATTTTGCCTAGATCGCCACCCCAATTTGGCATTGGTTTTTTCATAAAAACGTCATAAGCACGTAGTCTAAAGTCAAGCATCCATTGCGGTTCATCTTTTAGTCTGCTAATTTCTTCAACTGTTCCACGCGAAAGGCCTTTTTTGCTGAGATATACATACATCTCAGTCGAATCCTTGAAATCATATTTACTATAATCCATGTTAAGATCTTCAGTTGTCATGCGCTTCATAACCCCGTTATATTATAAATAGATTTTACCCCTGCTCCTAGTTGTACAGCGGAGTAGGTCAAGCTAAATAGGTCAAGCTAATTAAAACAATTTTTTATCGTTTCAAATGCACCAGAAACTGTGTGAATATCTGCAATAATTGGACTAAGACCGAACTTTTTTAATTCGGCTGCAGTGAAGGGGCCAATTGCAACTACTTTTAATTTTTTTAATTTTTCTAACAATGTTTTTTCATCATAATCCATCAACATTATTTCAAAAAAGGCGTTGACTGATGATGCACTCGTGTATACTATACCATCGACTCCATTATTTGAAAAAAGTACACGGAATTCATTCCATTGTGATTTATCTCTGAAGGAACAAACGTCATAAAGATGAATCTCTTTTACTACTAGTCCAATTTTCTCTAAAAGGTGTGCAAGAAATGGAGTCGATGCACCACTTCTTGGGATTATTACCTTTCTACTTTCTGCATTCAGTCTTGTAAAAACTTCACCAACACCTACTGATGAATATCTTTTTTGCGGTATGTGAGTTACTCTAATTCCTTCTTTTTCAAGTGCTTCTTTTGTTTTTGGTCCTACTGCTATCACCGTAGTATTTGCAACTGCAAGTTGAAGAGCTTCAAACTTTGAAACCCTCCTTGCAGTATCAAACAAGAGTTTAACTGCTTTTGAGCTCATAAATACAGAAAAGTCTGGATTATCTTTTTTTATAGAATCCAAAAAATCCTCAACTATCTTCTCACCCTTACTTACAAGTTCTATAGTAGGAAGTGAAATCGATTTTGCGTTTGCCTTTGTCACCAAATGGATGAACTCTTCCGAGTCTTCCTTAGAACGAGTTATTGCGACAGTTTTTCCGGTTATCATTTTCTCCAGCCTATTATTTCTGATAGATCCACTACCTTACCTACTATAATTATTGTTGGCGGTTTAATTTTTGCCTGATGCACTATCTTATATATATTGGAAATATTTCCCTTCACCATTTGATGCTTGTAGGTAGTACCATTTTGTATTACTGCTACAGGGGTTTTTTTGTCCAAACCTCCCAAGATAAGCTCCTTGCAAATTTTTTCCAATCTTGAGAGACCCATCATTATCACTATTGTATCTACAGAAGTTGCAATCTTTTTCCATTTTACAGATGTTTCGGATTTTTTAGCATCCTCATGACCAGTTACAAATGCAACCGACGAAGCATAACTCCTATGTGTAAGAGGAATGCCAGAATATTCAGCTGAACCGATTCCAGAAGTTATTCCTGGTATCAATTCAAACTTTATTTTATTTGCTCGAAGAAATTCTGCTTCCTCGCCTCCTCTTCCAAAAATAAATGGATCACCACCTTTAAGTCTCACGATATTTTTTTTCGTTTTTGCAAACTTTACCAAGAGTTCATTTGTAGTGTTTTGATGTTTGTAATCATCTCCAACATCTCGACCTACGTAAATTTTTTCAGTTCGCTTTGGAATCATAGCCAAGATTCCTTTTCCTATCAATCTATCATAAAGCACAACGTCTGCTTTTTTTATTATCTCTACAGCTTTTAATGTGATTAGTTTAGGATCACCAGGACCGGCTCCAACTATGTAAACCCTTCCTGTCATTTTTTATTCCATTCCTCTACCTTCTCTCTCCAGTTTTTTGCAAGATCCGCTACTCCTTTTTT
>JBGOUS010000100.1:0-4494 GCA_041477675.1 Nitrosopumilaceae archaeon | reverse complement strand
TACTGAAATAATAAAAAGATTCTATTTGCATATGGATAAAAATGGAATAAGGCCAAAAACAAAAGCAACTGCAATTCAAATTGCGAAACCAGCTAACATACTGAAAGGACTAAGAGCATTGGAATTTACAGATGGCGTTGTTACTCAAGTCTCAGATCAAGAAATGATGGACGGAATGGCACTTGTTGGTCTAAATGGATTTGATTGTGAAATGGCTTCGGGGGCAGTTCCTGCAGGTGTAAAAAAACTAAAAGACAAAGGAATAATCAAAAAAGATGATGTAGTAGTAGGAATTCTGACAGGACGACAAAAAGATTCTAGCATTCCTGTGGATTACCACAAAAATCCAAACAACAAATTTGCAAATCCTCCAAAAAGATAGTTTACAGATGCTCTGGTTCCGGAACTATGACCACACGTGCTAATTGGAGTTCATCTTTTATTGTGTTTGAAATTTCTTTGACAAGCCTACTTGTCTCATCAAGCCTTGTGTCGTTTGGTAAAATGATATGAATTTCTGCATTAAATTCATGACCTACTGGTCTTAAGAAAATATCACTTGTTTTAATTTTGAATTTTTCTATTATGATTGTTTTTATGTTATCAGTCATTTGTGGATTGTGTACGGCATCAACTAAAACCAATGCCGATTCCTTAATTGCTGTATATGCCATAAAAAAGATATATCCTGCAATAATCATGGCTCCAATTGCGTCCATGAAAACAAATCCAAAATAAGTAGCAGCAATTACACTGACTAATCCTATAAAGGAGGCAGTGCCATCTTTAATTGAATTCTTTGCGTCAAGTTTTAATGAAATTAAATTAGATTCTATAGCCACTTTTCTTATCAAAAATGCTCTGTGTAAGGAAATACTTCCTGCAACTACCAACGTTATCATTGTTATCTCAGGATAATGAAGTGTTCGCGGTTCATACAGCGTTTGAAAGGCATGATAGGCAATAAGGACGCCCAAAATAGTAATTATGATTGCTGCAATGAATGCTGCCAGTACTTCGACTTTTCTGTAGCCAAAATGAAATATACTGCTTCTTGGTTTTTTTACCATTAGAATACCAAACCACACAATAAATGAAATCATCGAATCTGCCATAGAGTCAATTCCGTCTGCAGTTAGGGTAATACTTCCAGTGAATAGAGATACTATAAGCTCAGCCACGCCTATGGCCGCAAGTGTAATTACTGATTGTCTTGCAGCGCGTTGTCCCCTGCTTAAAATTGCAGTACTATCTTGTGTCTTCCCGCTTGTATCTGCGTTACCCAATGTAAAATCTTGTCTAACAGAAATTAATTGTATCTGGTTTTTAAGTTATTTGTCTATGATTGTGGTTTGAAATGTTCTTCAAGTAATCGTTTTTTTTCTTCCATGTGAAATAGTTCTTCAGTATGTTTAAAGGCGTCCTCAGCCTTTCTTTTGAAAAGCATTGCTTGCATCAAAAGGTGATTTTCTGGGACTACGATGCCTGTTTGATCATCAGAATAAGTGATCTTTACTATGTCATCTTGAACTTCCAAAATATCAGCGTGGATGTGAATCATGTTGGTATCTTTGAAACTAAATTTTGTTGTTTCTGCAAAATCTCTGATGTCTTTTGTTCCTTTTGCAGTATACAGGGTTGCAACCCCGTATTCGTTTTTGAAGAGATCTAAAATTTCTGATGATTTGGGTGCTGTACCATCGAATCTGATATCCATCAAATGAACATGCATCTGTCTTGTTGGAACCTTGAATACTCGTATGAATAATGGGGTATCTTTTCCCATGTAACTTTTAACATCTTCATTGTGGTGCGGTTTTCTCGTCCATTCTATTGAATCTTTAACTTCGGTTTTAGAATCTTCTAGATCTGCCCAACGTCTTAGAAGTATTGCATCAAACCTCTTTATTTTTGAACCATATTTTTCTTTAAGAGGTTGTAGGATCCTTCCCATACCAGTCACATTACAACTTCCCTGCATTACATATTTTTTGTCAAATGCCTTGGTATAATTTGCTCTAGAATTAAAAATTAAATCTGATACTGAGTTGTCACCCGTAATCTTTTCTCCTCCTTGAAAAATAGCCATAACATTTTCTGGTTCATACAGCGATTTTTTGTTGATATATCCCTGTCCTCCAGGTGCTGCATCTATTACTAAATCGCATTTACTAATTGCATCTTCAATCGTACCGGCAATTTTAAAATTTTTAAAAGAATCAAGTTTAGTTTTTGGTACAAATACTTTGAATCCCCTTGAAATTGCGTCTTTAACTTTTTCATCTGCGGAATACTTGCCAACACCCAACAATTCAATATCTCGATCACCTGCAATAAACTGAATTATTCTACTTCCAATTGCGCCATATCCATTCACAAAAACTTTCTTCATGATTTTTTTGACATCATGCCTCTTTATTTAGATACTTGTAAAACAACTAAATATATAGAAAAACTTGCGTAATGCTATGAATATTCATATGGACCTTCACTTTGAATATACACTGCCATTACTGCAGTTTCCATTTAAAGAGGATTTTTTATCCGGATTTGTTTTAATTAGAAAACGGCAAACCATGTTCCAAGTATCAAACTGACAGAATATGGCAAAACAAGTTAAGTAATGTGAATCTCTGATTGTAGTTATCTGACAGATACCATTCTGTGACTGAACAAAGCAATTTTAATGCAAAAATATTAGAAATGACTTCTATTTCCTGCTTTATAATATGGCCCGTTAATGCGTAGAAAAGATCAGTGGTCACAACCATACGATGTATTTGAAAAAATCTTTGAATCAAAGCTTAAAAATTAAAATATTTACTTAGAAGTCCATTTTAATGTGAATAAAAATTATAATTTAAGGATGTCAATTTTGACCTCAAAATGCTTATATTCGTAATAACGAAGGTGGTAGCTGTTGACTGTAGGAATAGACGACATTTCAATATATATTCCTAGATTATTTCTTGACGCACGGGATTTTGCAGAGGCTCGAGGAATGGACCCAGATAAACTCCAACGTGGGCTGGGAATATCAAAAATGGCTATTGTGGATACAAATCAGGATCCAGCATGCATGGCAGCTAACGCATGTTTACGCATTATGCAGAGAGACAAATTATCACCAAAAGATATAGGCCGTCTCTATGTGGCAACCGAGTCATCCCTTGATGAATCAAAGGCAATGAACTCATACGTCATAGGAATGCTTGAACAGGTGTACGGTGATGGCAGCTTTGAGCATTGTGGTGGTATAGAGTGCAAATTTGCTTGTGTTAGCGGTTCTTATGCACTATATGATAATTCTAACTGGATAAGAGCTGAAGAAGCAGGTGGAAAATCTGCAATAGTTGTGGTATCAGACATTGCAAAATACGACATGGGTTCTAGTGGAGAATATACCCAAGGTGCTGGTGCTGTAGCAATGTTGCTTAACGATAATCCCAGACTTTTAGAATTTGATCCAAAGGTCACATCGACTTCAATCAAAAATGAATATGATTTTTACAGACCATTTGGGAAAGAGACTCCAATAGTCCACGGACAGTATTCAAATTTACTTTATTTGATTCAAGTAAAAAAAGCACTGATGACATACAAAGAAAAGGCACTTGCTACAGGTTTGATCAAACTAAAAGAAGGTGAAACCATTTTAGATCATATTGATTTTCTTAACATGCATCTTCCATACAGTAATATGGGAAAGAAAGCTCTTGCATATTTATTAAGACACGAATGGCGTAGACTTCCAAGATGGAAGAAAATAATTGAAAAGATTGGAACAGAAGAACCTATACCAAAAGATCCACGTGGAACAATCGAGTCCGTTCTTGCAGATACTGAGTTTATGACAAAAGATCACGAGTTTACTAAAAAGTTTACAAAAACAGAAGAATTTCAAGAAACATATGACGCAAAATTAGCCAGTTCGCTTATCGGATCCCAAATGATTGGTAATCTCTACACTGCCTCTTTATATCTTGGATTCCGTAGCAATCTAGAATTTGAATTTCAAAAAGGAACAGATCTTGAAGGTAAAAGAATCGGATTTGGTTCCTATGGAAGTGGTAGTAGTGCGATGGTATTTAGTGGCGTAATTCGACCCCGTTACAAAGAGATTGTAAAAGACATGAATTTAGAGGCAGAGATTGGTAACAGGGTAAAGCTCTCTCTTGAAGAATATGAAGAGATTCATGAAAATAAACGCGGACCGCAAGAGAACTTCTTAGTGAGTAAAAAAGAGTTCATTCTCATAGATGTAGAAAATGCTCCAGAAAGTAGAGGGGAGCGTAGATACGCCTACAATGGATAGTATTTTATCAAATTAGTTGTTATCTGATGGATAAAATTTGAAATATTTACAAGTTCAGTAAAATGCTTATGTAATCAAGAACGAAAATTGTACTATTGCAGCAGATTATAGAATCTGATAATTTAAAAGGAAAGATTTTAGATATACTGTCTAGAAACGGATTAGACTCGCCCTGTTAT
>JBGOUS010000001.1:0-20812 GCA_041477675.1 Nitrosopumilaceae archaeon | reverse complement strand
CACATCAGTTTGCAAACGGCGAAGTTTGGATTCCAGATAACCAATATGGTTCATATTTTGACCACGATGGGATTTACATAGTTATTGGCGCGGTAAAAAATTCAGAGAGTTATCCAATAATTCCTATAATAACAATTAAGATACAAGATGGTGATAAAATGATTTCAGAATCTTATACTTTACCAGTAGCAAATCCAGCAAAAGATATACCATTTAAGATTAAATTTGATCAAGTTTCAAGCAAAAGCCCAATTCTTGAAAAACCACAAGTTACATTCGTTTCAGGTCCTAGTGATTACACGGACATCGAAGTTGTTTACGATGAACTTATCAAACATCAAGATGGCCACACTTCAGGTTTCATAGTAAATAATGGAAATTCTACTGCACGTGGAGTTAAAGTGTATGCATTAGTTTATGGAAAAGATAACAAGTTTATTGATGTAGGAAAAAGTGTTGAAAATATAGAAAAAATTGAACCTGGTGAGAAAAAAGCGTTTTCGATTTATCCAGATCCGTCTATTGCTACAAAGGTAAATTACTATAGCTGTTTTGTGATTGGTGACGACATGGTAATACCAACTTTTGTTATACGAGATGATAAAAGATTTGATTTTAGATACAAGACAGAAGGATATTTAACTGATATAAAATTTGATGACGAGAAAAATGCATTAATATTTTTTGCAAGAAATCCATGGCCAATGAAATCTTTTGCAAATATTGAATTCCCTACTGAATCAGAGTCACAAAAATTTGTTGTATATCAAGAAGGAAAAAAAATTGAGTCAATACAAAGTAGAGATGAACAGAAAACATGGCATGTAGCATTTGATTTAGAACCACAATCTAGCAAACAGATAACTATTTCTGGATTTGAGAGCACCGAAAAATCAGGGAGTGGTTTTAATACATATTATTTACTTGGCATCATTCCTGTTTGTGCCATAATTGCTGGAATTTTTGCTAAGAAAAGAAAACACACCTAATTTTGCTACAAGGTTTTAAGAAATAGCAAAATTGTTAATCAGGCTAAAACCCAATCTTGATATTACTTTTCTTTCAATCCTCGAATTCTCTTTTTATCTGGGCTTTTACCTCAGTTCTCAATTCAGCAAGAATATCTTGTTGATACTTTACTAGGTTCTGGTCTTCTGCTAATCTTGGTCTGCGATAATCTATTACAAATTCTTTTTTTATCTTTGAAGGTCGATTTTTTAATACAATTACTCTATTTCCAAGTATTACAGATTCAGCGATGCTATGTGTCACAAAAAGTATAGTCTTCTTTGTTCTTTCCCAGATCAATTGTAATTCTACAAGTAAGAGATCTCTTGTTTGTGCATCTAACGCAGCAAACGGTTCATCCATCAAAAGAATTTCAGGATCCATAACGAGTGCTCGCGCGATTGCAACTCTTTGCTTCATACCAGTCGAGAGTTGATAAGTATAGGAATTTGCAAACTTGGTGAGCTGCATCATGTCTAGATATCTTTGAGATATCTGTGCTCGTTCATCTTTTGGAATTCCTGCAATCTTTAATCCAAACTCTACATTATCAACTACTTTAAGCCATGGAAAGAGCGCACCTTCCTGAAAGACCATCGTTCTATCAGGACCTGGCGTATCTATTGTTTTACCATTAAGTAGAATCTCTCCCAAATCTGGTTTTTCAAGACCAGCTATAATATTCAATAATGTAGATTTGCCACATCCTGAGGGTCCAACTATACATACAAAGTCTCCTTCGTCAACCTTTAGATTGATTCCATCCAATGCAACAACAAAATTACCATTATGATCAAATCGTTTTACAATGTTTCTAGCTTCAAGTTTTGTCATGATGGAATAATCTACTTTTTCTAGAATTTAGTGGTCCTATGTAAAATATTCCTTCGAGTCATAGTTATACCAATCATGATAGTGATAGATTGCAGATATTTGAAAATATGGTACCATTCTAAGCATTTTTTCTTTCTCATGACTTGTTGATTGTGGGCCAAGTTGGGTAGAGCAATGGCTCATCTCTTGTAGATATCATGAAAAAAATGAATTTTATATAACGCTGTTATAGTAATTTGGTTAAATAGCGATCGAATTTTAGATAATGATTCTTTGTGTTTTTGAGAGCTGAATTTAATTTTTGATCATCAAATGAGAGACTCAAAGATCACAAAGGATAAATGCGAAAATTAAATCACAGAAAACCTCAATGAAAGGAAAAGCAGTTTTAGCTTTCTCTGGCGGATTAGACACGTCAGTAGTTGTGAAATATTTACAAAAGGAACATGATTTAGATGTTGTCACTGTCACAGTTGACGTTGGACAAGGAGATGACCAAAAAAAAATTGCTGCAAAAGCAAAGAAACTTGGTGTTTTAAAACATTATAATTTAGACGCTCGTCAAGAGTTTGTTCAAGATTTTATTTTTCCTTCTATCAAGGCAAATGCACTTTATCAAAAAAAATACTGTCTTGCAACTGCACTAGCAAGGCCATTGATTGCACAAAAAGTAGTAGAGATTGCTAAAAAAGAAAATGCAAAGGCACTTGCACATGGCTGTACAGGTAAAGGAAACGATCAAGTAAGGTTTGATGTTACAATGCGTTCAGATTCTACTCTTCCAATTATTGCACCAATACGGGATCTAAACCTTACACGTGATGTAGAACTAAAGTTTGCAAAAAAACATGGAATACAAATTGATACTACAGCAAGAAAATTCAGCATAGATCAGAATTTGTGGGGACGCGCCATAGAAGGCGGAGTGTTAGAGGACGCATACAATGAACCTCCAGATGACGCATTCATCTGGGTAAAGACCAAAGATTTACCTGACAAACCACAATATTTGGAAATAAAGTTCAAAAATGGAATTCCGATTTCAGTAGATGGTAGAAATCTAAAGCCAATCGATCTTATTGAATACATTAACAAAAAGGCAGGATCTTGTGGTATTGGTATCGTAGATCACATTGAAGACAGAGTAGTAGGCATAAAATCACGTGAGGTCTATGAGACACCTGCTGCAGCGTGCCTAATTGAAGCACATACCGATCTTGAAAAGATGGTTCTTACGAAACATGAGCTCAAATTCAAATCATTAGTTGATGCAGAATGGTCATGGTTGGTGTATTCTGGATTATGGCAAGACCCACTAAAATCAGATTTAGATATGTTTATCAATGCCACACAAATGAGAGTTAACGGAACTGTAAAGCTGAAGATGTTCAAAGGAAGTCTAAGAGTTGTTGGAAGAAAATCAGATTATTCATTGTATATTCATGACTTGGCAACATATGGATCTGGGTCTACCTTTGATCAAACTCTTGCAAAAGGATTTGTCGAGTTGTGGGGAATGCAATCCACAGAAGCTAATAAATTACTAAAAAAGAGGTGAAAAAGTAAAAATGAATTGTCCTGAATGTGATGCAAAATTAAATATTCCAGATGATGCAACGGTTGGAGAAATAGTTTCATGCCCAGATTGTGGCGCAGACTTTGAGATCGCATCAAAAAATGGTTCAACGTGCCAACTAAAACAAGCTGAAAAAGTCGGCGAAGATTGGGGAGAGTAAATGCCAAAGATCTGTATCGTGTTTGACAGAATAAGGTCAGAGGAGAAAATGCTTGAGGAAAAAGCAATCGAGCTTGGTCACGATACAAAGATGATTGATGCGAAGATAACGCAGATCAATACTGAAAGTAAGAGAAGCGATTTTGATTTTGGCAATGTCGTACTTGAAAGATGTGTCAGTTATTTTCGTGGCCTCCACTTTACTTCATGTCTAGAGTTCCTTGATGTTCCAGTCATAAACAAATTTGAAGTAGCTAACAATTGTGGAAACAAAATGATAACATCACTTTTGTTAAAAAAACACAATGTACCTACCCCTAGAACCTACTTCTCATTCTCATCTGAGGCGGCACTTGAGAATCTTGAGAAGGTAGGGTATCCCTTGGTCATCAAACCTGTAGTTGGAAGCTGGGGTAGGGGAGTCATGGCATTAAGAGATAGAGATACTGCTGATGCAATAATTGAAGTAAGAGAACTTAGCGATGGTCCGCTAGACAGGATCTATTATTTACAAGAGATGATAAAACGACCTCCACGCGATATACGAGCAATTTCTGTAGGAGATCAGGTCATAGCTGCAATGTATCGAACTTCATCTGGAGGGTTTAAGACAAACATAGCTCTTGGAGCAGAGCCTGTACCTTGCGAGATCACAAGAGATCTTGAAGACATTTGTCTTAAAGCATCAAAGGCTGTAGGCGGAGGAATACTTGGGATCGATTTGATGGAAGATGAAAAACGTGGACTAGTGGTACATGAAGTCAATAACACAGTAGAGTTCAAAGGTTTGGCAAAAGTGGCAAAAAAGAATATTCCCAAAGAGATGATCGAATTTGCCGTCAAGTCAGCTATAAGATAAATTATACTATGTTATGCTAGAGGAGTGTCAATGAGAGTAGGAGTAATAGGCGCATCAGGTTATGTTGGCGGAGAAATGCTAAGGTTACTTGTAAGTCATCCCAAAGTCGAAATTGCAATGGTTACATCAAGACAGTATGTCGGAGAATATGTTTCAAGAATACAGCCCAGCCTGAAAGGATTCATAGACATTACATTCTCTGAGCTTGATTATGACAAGATGTTAGACAAGTGCGATTTAGTTTTTACAGCAGTACCACATGGAACAGCTACTGAGATAGTCAAGACATTGTATGATCGCGGAATGAAAGTAATTGATCTTAGTGCGGATTATCGACTACACAATCCAGCTGATTATGACAAATGGTATGGTTGGCAACATCCACATCCAGAGTTGTTATCAAAGTCAGTTTTCGGAGTACCAGAATTTCACCGTGAAGAAATCAAAAAAGCACAGCTTGTTTCTTGCCCTGGATGTATGGCAGTAACATCGCTTTTAGCCCTTTATCCTCTTATAAAAAAGGACATAATTGATACTGAACACATCATTGTTGATTCTAAGATTGGTTCGTCAGGCGCAGGAGCTGGATCAGCTGCCGGTACACATCATGCAATGAGATCTGGAGTAATCAGACCATACAAACCAGCAAAGCATCGACACACAGGAGAGATAGAACAAGAGCTAAGTATAGCTGCTGGAAAAAAAATCAAAGTTTCCATGAGTCCACACGCAGTGGATATTGTAAGGGGAATTTTGTGTACAAATCATACGTTCCTTACAAAACAAGTGACTGAAATGGATCTTTGGAAGATATATCGAGAACAATATCAAAATGAAAAATTCATTAGACTGATCAGAGACAAAAAGGGATTCTACAAGTTTCCAGATCCAAAGTTTGTAGTGGGATCTAATTTCTGCGATGTGGGGTTTGACATGGATGAAGACAACAACAGATTGGTCGTATTGTCAGCATCAGACAACCTCATGAAAGGAGCAGCAGGTTCTGCAATACAAAACATGAATGTAATGGCAGGTTTTGATGAAATGGAAGGTCTTCACTACTCTCCACTAACACCTGTGTAAAAAATGATCACAATCAAAATTGGAGGAAGTGTTGTGGATGGTCTTCATCCCTCAACAATTTCTGATCTCAAAAAAGTATCACAACAAGAAAAAGTAATTCTAGTCCATGGTGGTGGTAAAGAAGTAACAAAAATTTCAGAAGCACTTGGAAAAGAACAGAAATTTATTGTCTCCCCTGGAGGAATAAAAAGTAGATACACCGACAAAGAAACTGTAGAAATTTTCACAATGGTAATGTCAGGGAAGATAAACAAAATGATTGTCGGCATGCTACAAAAAAATGGAATTAATGCAGTAGGACTTTCAGGTGTAGATGGACAAATAATTCAAGCAGAACGCAAAAAGAAGCTTATGGTGATAAACGAAAAGGGACGAAAAATGGCAATCGATGGAGGTTATACTGGAAAGATAAAGGCAATAAACACGAGCCTAATAAAATCGATCCTAGATCAAGGATATGTTCCAGTCATATCTCCAATTGCAATTAGCGAGGAGTTTGACTTTCTTAATGTAGATGGAGACAGAGCAGCGGCGTACGTCGCAGGAAAAATGCAGTCAGACAAAATTTTGTTTTTGACTAATGTTGATGGATTGTTGATGGATAACAAGCTTGTCAAGAACCTTACTTTGGAAGAGGCAAAAGAAATACTCCCAAAGATTGGATTTGGAATGGAAAAGAAAGTTCTTGCAGCAACTGAAGCATTAGAGATGGGTGTCAAACAGGCTCTCATCTCAAATGGTCAAAGAGAAAATCCAATATCATCAGCTATTGCAAAAGACAGTTGTACGGTGATTTCAAAATGACTGAAGACGAATTTATGGGAAACATCTACCAGAGATTTCCTGTCACCATAGAGCGCGGTCTTGGCGCTCACGTATGGGACATCAACGGAAAAGAGTATGTGGATTGTATGGGAGGATATGGTGTAGCTCTTGTTGGTCATCGTAATCCAAGGGTAGTAAAAGCTTTACAAGATCAACTTGAAAAAATAATTACAGTACACAGCTCACTTTACAACAAAACACGTGAAGAATTTCTTGAAAATTTGATCAAGATTTCACCAAAAAGTCTAAGCCAGGTGTACCTAAACAACAGCGGAACAGAAGCTGTTGAAGCAGCAATAAAGTTTGCAAGAAAATTTACGGGAAAACCAGGAATGATAGCAATGAATGGATCATATCATGGAAAATCGTTTGGTTCTCTTTCACTAACATTTAATCCAAAATATCGCAAGTCATTTGAACCACTTGTACAGAAAGTTTCTTTTTCGTCATTTGGCGATATTGACGCATTAAGATCTACTGTAAATTCTGACACTGGATTTATCATATTAGAACCAATTCAAGGAGAAAGTGGAATTCACGTTGCACCAGATGGATTTCTCCAAGATGTAAGAAAACTATGTGATGAGAAAGGGATACTTTTGATCTTTGATGAAATTCAATCTGGACTTGGCAGAACTGGAAAGATGTGGGCAGGGGAACACTGGAATACAACTCCTGATATTATGTGTCTTGCAAAAGGCATAGCAGGTGGAGTACCTATGGGAGCTACACTTGTTAGACCAGACATACTTGCTTGCATAAGCAAAGGAGAACAGTCATCAACCTTTGGTGGAAATCCTCTCTCATGTGCTGCGGGAACAGCTACAATACAGGCTCTAACTCAGGATGGATTAGTTGAAAATGCAGTAAAGATGGGAAAGAAATTTCAAGAAGGATTAGAAGGAATAAGAGAAAAACACAAGATAATCAGAGAAATCCGTGGAAAGGGATTAATGATTGGCATAGAGATGAAATTTGAAGTCAAAGACATTTTGTTTGATGGAATAGCAAATGGTGTATTGTTTTTGTATTCAGGAAAAAATATACTCAGATTGTTGCCTCCACTTGTGATTTCAGAATCAGACATAGACAAAGCTTTAGAAGTACTGGATGCAATATTAGACAGAGAGGAAAAGCGCAGAAATGTCTAGAGACAAAACTGACGAAACCATAATTGAAATACTAAAAAAAGATTCCAGAGAATCTTTTGTAGAAATAGGACAAAAGCTTGGCCTTTCAGAATCAGCAATAAGGAGAAGAGTTAAAAATCTTCTAGATAGTGGAATAATAAAAAAATTCACGATAGAAACTGGTGATGCAAATGCAACAAGTGCAATCATTTTGATCTCAGTTGATTCTGCAATGGATACATCAAAAGTTTCTGCAAAACTAACAAAACTTCAAGGAGTACATACTGTTTATGAAATAACTGGGCAGTATGATATTGCTGTAATAATCCGAGCTCCCACCATTACTAACATTAACGCATGCATTGATTCATTACGCAAGGTTCCAGGTGTGTTTGACACCAACACTGTCATCATTTTGCGTACTGTGACATAAAAACGAAATTCGGTTGCTTTTTTCCAACTAAGACGAGAATCGGCACTAAAGAGGTCAGATCGGACGGTTTCAGTACGAATATGTTTATATCTAGTGATTTTTTGTACTAGATCAGCAATGGATGATCCGAATTACTACGCAAATCAATATAATGCCATGGGAACGAAACCTAAGAAAATTCACATTTTAGATAGTACTCTAAGAGAAGGCGAACAACATCCTGGTGTTACTTTTTCAAATAAGCAACGAATTCAGATTGCTTGGATGCTTGATTACTTTGGTGTTGATCAGATTGAAATTTCTCCAGTAGTATCAAGTGATCACAAAGAAGCAACAAAAACAATAATCAAACAAGGGTTGAAAGCAGACATTGTGGCGCATGTTCGTGCGTTAAAAGAAGATGTAGATGTTGCACTGGATTGTGATGCAACATGGATGGCAACATATCTTGGTATGTCAGATATTCATCTAAAAGACAAATTAAGAATTTCAAGAGAAGAAGCTTTGCGCAGAGCTGTTGAAACTGTAGAGTATGCAAAATCACATGGTTTGAAGATGCGATTTACTATGGAAGATGCAAGCAGAGCAGAACCAGCATTTTTGATTAAGATGTGTAAGGCAATTGAAGAAGCTGGTGTAGATAGAATTAGCATTCCAGACACTGTTGGTATCATGAGGCCGATAGGAATGTACAACCTTGTAAAAGCAGTACGTGATCAAATAAAGACTCCACTTGATGTGCACTGTCACAATGATATTGGGTTTTCATTGGCAAATGCTTTTGCAGGCTGTGATGCAGGAGCAGATCAAATACATACGACTATCGATGGAATTGGTGAAAGAACCGGCATTCCAGCATTGGCAGAGACTGCAGTTGCACTTACATACCTATACAAATCTCCAAATAATTTTAGGCTAGACATGTTAATGGACCTTTCAAGATTAATTGAACAATACACTGACATCAAGCCATATGATTCAAAACCAATAGTAGGTGCAACAGCCTACAAGCACAAGGCAGGAACACACTTGGCTGCAATTCTCAGAAATCCCGCAGCATACGAACCAATAGAACCAAAAGTAGTAGGCAATAGACGAAGGATAGTCTTTGGGGAACTGGCAGGCAAAAATGGAGCAGCTTATCTCATGTCACTTTTGGGTTTAGCCCAAAATGATGGAGATGCTAAAGCAGTTGCAGCAGGACTCAAGAATCTGCGTATGGGTGATTTGCTTGAAATTCCACTTGACGACAGGCTTGAAAAAAAGATAATTAATGACACCCAAATTAAGATAAAGCCAGGTAAATAAGATGAAATGTCCAGAATGTGATGCAACAATCACTCCCCCAAAAGATGCAATCGAGGGAGAAATACTAACATGCCCAGATTGTGGCGCAAGCTTTGAGTTAGCAAAAGGATCTTCAGGCTTTGAGTTAAAACCAGCACAAACTGTTGGTGAGGACTGGGGCCAGTGAGCTCCGGATTATCGATTCTTTACGACACCATCCGGTGGGAAGAAAAAGCTCTCTTTGATTCCGCAAAAAAGAAGGGACTTGACGTACAGATGGTTGATTGTAAGAATTTGTTTGTTAGTTTGGACAAGACCAAAGAAAATTTTGAAACTGTGATGCAGCGATGTGTTAGTTATTATCGTAGCTTACACTCTACTGCAGCACTTGAAGGAAAAGGAATCACCGTGATAAATTCTTTGAACACAAGTATCTTTGCAGGAAACAAACTTTTTACTCATATGCTTTTGCAAAAATATGGAGTTCCCACTCCATTTAGTGCAGTGGCATTTTCTGAAGAAGCTGCGCTGGAAGCTCTAAATGCCAATGGATATCCAATGGTTTTAAAACCAACAGTTGGAAGCTGGGGAAGAATGATTGCATTGCTAAAGGATCATGATTCTGCAGAAGGAATAATGGAAAGCCGAGAAAGAATGTACCCAATTTATCAAGTATATTATCTTGAAGAATTTGTTCAAAGACCACCACGCGACATCAGAGCAATAATGATAGGAGACAAAGTTGTTGCAGCAATCTACAGATATTCTGGAGACGGACAGTGGAAAACAAATATGGCACTTGGGGGAAAGGCAGAAGAATGCAAGGTTACAAAAGAAATGGAAGATATTTGTATCAAAGCAAAAAATGCAGTACAAGGGCAGATAGTTGGAGTAGATCTAATGGAAAGTAAGGAAAAAGGTCTAGTTGTGCATGAAATAAATAACACAACAGAATACAAAAATACTGTCAGAGTTACTGGTGTAGATATTCCAGCATTGATGATAGATTATGCGTTAAAATTGAGAAAATAAGAATTGGACTCTTCAATTACCATAACACCAAGGTTTTCAATAAAGATGCTTGAGAAGGCACTTAGACTTTACACTCCTTCGCTTTCTGAAAAACCCTTTGCAGAATTTTTGGCAGACAAATGTGATGACTTAGGTTTTGAAAACATACGCATCGATGAAGTAGGAAACCTAGTTGCAACAAAAGGCTCTGGTTCTCCCAAGATACTTTTGTGTGGCCACATGGATACAGTTCCTGGCAAGATCAAAGTCAAAAATGATAATGGTTTTCTTTATGGACGTGGTGCGTCTGATGCAAAAGCTCCGCTCATGGCTATGCTTCTTGCCGCAGCATCAATGCAGAATCACACTGGAACTGTGGTTTTTGCAGCCGTGGTAGATGAAGAAGGAAATGCTACCGGGATCAAGAGTCTTGTAAAGCAAAAGATTGACATCGATTATGCGATTTTTGGCGAACCAAGCGGTATAAGAAACATCACGATTGCCTACAAAGGAAGAATTGCTATCAATCTTAAAGTAAATGTAGGAAATAGCGCACACGCAAGTGCACCATGGCTTGCAAAAAATGCCATTGACGAAACGTATGTGTTTATTAGTGCGCTAAAAAATTCATTAGAGGAAAATCAAACAAACAAACCAAAAGGAATGTTACTTACAGCAACTCTCACTGAGATAAAAGGTGGAACTAGTCACAACGTAACAGCCGTAGAGTGTGATGCAATAATGGATATTAGGATTCCAGTAGACATGAATTGTAAATCGGTTGGAGAAAAGATAGCAACTACAGTTCAAGAGGTCGCAAAAAAACAGGGAGTCAGTGCATTTTATTCCGTATTAGATGAAACAGAACCATTCGAAGCTCCACATGACTCACCACTTGTTAGAGCTTTAACATTGGGTGTAATTGATGTAGAAAAAACAAGACCACAGCTAATTCGTAAAACAGGAACTGGTGACATGAACATAATTGGAAATTCACTAAACATTCCTGTTGTAACTTATGGTCCAGGGGACCCACATGCGTCACATACAATTGACGAACGAGTTTCAGTTGATGAGTTTCTTAGAAGCATAGAAGTGTTCAAGCACATGTTGTATCATTTGAAGAGATTACACGGAAAACCAAAACAAAGCGCGTAAGCTCAAAATAACCAACTTCTCAAACTTGATTATGTTGTGGTTTGTTGGTCTTGGTGTTTCTGGTGCAAATGGATTCGGTTCTGATGCGATAAAGGTTCTCAAAAATGCGGATCTTGTCTATTTGGAGATCTTTACTAGTCCAATTAAAAAATCAGAATTAGCAGGGATCAAAAAGCTTGTAAAAGGAGAGTTCAAAAAAGCCCCACGATGGTTGGTTGAGGACGGAAAGGCGATTCTTAAAGAAGCAAAAAAGAAAGATGTCGTACTGCTCTCATATGGAGATCCCTACATTGCCACCACCCACATCGAATTGAGAACAAGGGCAATATCGGAAAAGATCAGGACAAAAACAATCCATGCTGCCTCTGCAATTACATCCCTCATTGGTGAATGCGGTCTTCATTTTTACAAGATAGGCAAAGTTGTCACCATTATGAAAGAGCAGCAATCTGCTTCCAGTGTATACTATACACTTTATGATAATCTCGTAGCAGGAAATCACACCATCATAATTTTGGAATTCAATTATGATGCCAAATTTTTCTTAAACCCAAAGGATGCTTTTCTTAGTTTACTTTTGGTAGAAAGTGAACAAAAAAGAAATGTTTTTAATGATTCAACTTTTGCAATAGTTGCATCAAGGATAGGTGCAAAGAATCAGAAAATAGTTGCAGGAAAAATTTCAAATCTAAAAAATATTGATTTTGAAAAACCACCACACACAATAATTATTCCAGGTAGATTGCACTTCACAGAATCTGACGCACTAAAAGTTTTAGCGGAATTTCTTGATGAGCCGTTTGATAATTCTTCAAGAATTCAAAAAATTTCAGAGCAAATGTTACAAAAATACATTCCAAAAGCAAGAAAGGCACTAGAAGATGTAACAAATCGTTTCAAAGATGATAAAAGTCTTCATTCAGTTTTAGAAAATGCTGAACTGTATCTTGATGATGCTGAAAAATTCCAAAGTCAAGGAAAAGAAGAGCTTGCTATTTTAAGTATAGGGTATGCGGAAGGACTGATCGATGCCTTGCGTTTTTCAAAAGGAATAGATCCTTGGGCACAGAGTTTATAGATGAAAAGAGAATAGGAAATCTTGTTTTAGTGGTATAATTGGACGCTCTAGACAAGGAGATAATATCAGCGTTGTATATTTCCTCGATTTCAGGCGAGGATGCCATTTCAATAATTCGAAAAAAACTTCCTGTTAATCCTGATCACCTAAATGCAAAGATAGAGTCTTTTGTAAAAAATGAAATTGTTGAATCAGATAAAAAAACACTGACTGACCTTGGCAGGTCAGCAATAAGAGTAGTTCTTGCGGGTGGAGTATTTGACATCATACATCCTGGACACATACACACACTAAGAGCTGCCAAAGCATTAGGGAATGTGTTAATAGTTGTAATAGCGACTGATGAGACCGCCCAAAAGATGAAGCATAGATTACCTCTTCACAATATGGAGCTAAGACGAGATCTTGTGAATTCTCTTTTGATGGTCGATCATGCCATAGTAGGACACGAAGGAGATATTTTCAAGTCGGTAGCTCTTGTAAAACCAGATATCATCGCATTAGGATATGATCAGATCCATCAAGAAAAATTCATTACTGATGGTTGTAAAAAGATTAATGTCAATGCAAGTATAGCAAGATTACAGTCTCCTATCCCTGACATCAAAAGCTCAAAGATAGAAAGCGAATACGGCGAATCAATTTATAGAATTTAGATTCTTTTTTGGCTTTCACAAATAGGGCATCTTAGACCGTTTGTTTTAACGCCACATTTTTTACACTTGAGTGAAATGTAATCGTTTTTTGAAGATTTCATTATTTTGTAGATCAGTGCACTTGTGATTAAAGCACCTGATGCAATTCCAATCCATATTAGGACCATATCAAATCATAGTGCTCACGTCAATAATTAGCTTGAGATTCTGTTTATTTTGAAGAGATGGGTATTCTGATTGATATTTGTGAACCACTTGAAAGTTTTGCAGCCTTTTTGATATTTGTAGGTGAGATCAATTCTAGTATAGAATCGTCATAGTGCGTTCGTTCCAAAGTTATGAGCATGCCATCGACTGAGTTGTTAATTTTTGCAGGATAACATTTTACCCAACCATAAGTCCGCTTTCCATCAGAAAAACCATCAATTCTTATTCCATCATGTGCTTCGAGTTCGTGTTTTGCTTCAACAAATTTTTTGTCTTTCAATTTGACATTCAGTGTACCTGGAAATGGAATATAACCAAGTTTTGATTTGAATTGTTTGGTGTATCCTTTCATTGACATGTAATATGCACCTTCACCCATTCCAGAAATTATGTTTCCCGTAAATTCAATATAAGATGGAGTAGACTCTAGGCTTGATTTCAAAATAGCGAATAACTTTACCATTTCTGCATGCCCTTTGGGTGTAATTCTAACTGCAAATTTTTGTCCATTTCTGATTCGCTCAATATTTTCATCTCGTTCTAATTCCAAAAGGTGTTTCGATGCAGCTTGTTGTGACCTGCTTATACTTTTTCCAAGAGATGATGTTGTGACAGAAACAAAGTTGTGTCTTGCACCTTTTGTTAATAGTTCGGCAAGAGTTAGAACATGCTGAACTTTAAGGTCTGACATTAAAGAATTAGGCTACACCGAGGTCTGTAAATGTTTTGAGAATAAGACCATCCGTGTTTTTGAGGTTGGCTATTCTGTGACCTATAACACACTCTATTCCTGCTTGTTTTGCAGCATCGATGAGTCTTTGAGTTATGATACCATCAAGAACAAGGTATTTTATTCCAGAACCATTTGAGAGTTTTCCTACCACTTCACTTACTGGTACTTTGAAGAGTTCATTTATACCATCATCAAGTGCTACTGCTTCAAGAGATTCATTTAGATTTTCATAGACTTTTTTTGCCACATTTGCAATGGGTTCATCTTTTGGATCTTTGAGTAAAGGTTTTGCAGTCTCCTTTTTCATGTCTTCTGCAGTTTCCTTTAGTATGTCGGCAATCTGTTGTGGCGTAAGCTCTTCGACCTCAACTCCTTCTGGTGCACGATGAACCACGTCGACATTAACCATTGCTTTTAGTTCTTTTAGTATAAATCCTCCAGCCCTATCACCATCCAAGAATGCTACAACCTTTGATTTAGAATTGCAGAGTTCTTTTATGGATTCATCTATTCTTGCACCTTCAATTGCAAGTGCGTTATCAAAACCTGCTCGTAACAAGTTTATGACATCAGCTCTTCCTTCAACCAAAATTATCCAAGGAGAATCAAACACTCCAGAACCACATGCTAGTTTTTCTCTTCCAAATGTCGTGAGTTTACCAGTACCACCCTCTGATACATCCTTCAACATCTCCTCTCCTTCACTGATGGTTTTTGTAGACCATTTTTGGACAATTGCTTTTGCCCTATCTACAATCTCTTTTTTCTTTGCTGATCTTACGTCATCTATTGCTTCTAGTTTAAAATGGGCAACAAAAGGCCCAACTTTGTCGATACTTTCTATCGCTGCAGCTATAAGGGCAGCTGTTGTTATATCTGTGCTCATAGGCAACAACGCGTCTCCCTTTGTTTGAGTAGACGTGGCAGTAGTGTTAACTTCTATACGGCCAACCTTCGAAACTTTCTGGAGTTCGTTTAGGTTCATCTCTGGTCCCAACAGTCCTTCTGTCTGACCGAAAATGGCGCCTATTATGTCGGCCTTTTCAACCAATCCATCGACGTCAAAGCTGAGCTTAACGTGATACTTGACAATTCCTGTACTTGGCAATTCATAATCCTCTTAATTTTTGATCAATTTCTTTTCTCTAAAGGCGGATATAAGTGCTTATGGTTATTTTTGAATAACAAACAGATCTCATTCAAGAGATTCGTACATCGAAAGATCTTCTATGTGTCTTATTTTTCCCTTTGTTATCATAGTAAGCTTTCGCTTAAAGGAGAGATCTATTCTAATCCTGTGTTCAAGTTGAGAGATTATCTTGCTAGTAAGGTACCTTCCCTTTCGATCAAGATCAAGTAAAAGTATAAGGCCTTTATACGAATCTATAGAATCTGCAAAATTGGCCAGACCCTTAAAGCTATGAAATTCGCATATATTTCCAGAAAAACCAAGTTTCTTCAAGGCTGCAGAGTCACGTTTTCCTTCAACAACAACTATGCTCTCTTTTTTTGAGTTTAGTGAAGCTATAAAATTTCGTAGTCCATCAATTTCAGATGTGGTTATTTTCATGTGACTAATTGGCATTTCAGA
Organism: Nitrosopumilaceae archaeon; assembly: GCA_041477675.1. Classification (GTDB taxonomy): domain Archaea; phylum Thermoproteota; class Nitrososphaeria; order Nitrososphaerales; family Nitrosopumilaceae; genus UBA8516. Next base: position 5,184 of record JBGOUS010000001.1, on the reverse strand, counting down.
TATTAAGCAGTTTTTAGATATATGCAAAAGATGACAGATATACTTGTACTTCAAAATGCAAAATACGAAGGCCTATCAGGCCTTGGCAGACTCCTAGAAGAGGATGGTTTTAGAACAAAAATTGTCTTTGCCAAGAAAGAAAAGATTCCACAGGAAGATTATTCTGCAGTAATAATTTTAGGAGCACCTGAAGGTGCAAATGATGATCTAGATTATCTTAAAGATGAAATGACACTGATACGAAACTTGGTGAAAAAAGAGGTACCCGTTCTTGGAATATGTCTAGGTTCCCAACTTATTGCAAAGGCGTTTGGTGCCAAAGTATACCAAGGAAAGAAAAAGGAGATAGGATTTTACCATGACATTGAGTTTGATAATCAATCAAAATCAGGTATTTTTTCAGGAATTAATAATCCAGCAACAGTTTTTCATTGGCACGGAGACACCTTTGATCTTCCCCAAGACGCATTAAGACTTGCTCACTCAAAAGATTATCAAAACCAAGCATTACAGATAGGAAGTGCGGTAGGAGTCCAGTTTCATCTTGAAGTAACTGAAGACATCATTAGATTGTGGCTTGAGAAATCAAAAAATGAGCCAAGTCAGGTTCCATACATAGATCCTGACGAGATAATCGAAGAGATTCCTGAATATATCCAAGAAATACAGAATAACATGAAAACCTTTTATCGTAATTTTAAGGCAAAATACAATCTTTGACAAAAGTTTAATATAATGACTGTTAGACTTTTCGATCTGTTATGAGTTCTGTTACCAAAATCTTTGAACAAACAATTGTTACAGATCATAAAGTAATCACTGAAGAGCTGTCAAAATCTGTTTTAAAGAGATATGGTGTCAAAGTTCCAGGATATGCCCTTGTAAATTCTGCCAAAGAAGCAACAAAGGCAGCAAAAAGACTAGGATATCCCCTTGTCATGAAAGTAGTTTCTCCACAAATTCTTCACAAAACGGATGTTGGTGGAGTCAAAGTAGGATTACAAAACGAAAAGGATGTCAAGAAGACTTTCAATGATATGTACAAGAGGCTCTCAAAGAAGAAAGGAGTCAATCTAAAAGGAATTTTACTTGAGAAGATGGTACCTCAAGGAGTAGAACTAATTGTCGGTTTACAAAATGACCCACAATTTGGACCAGTCATAATGGTAGGACTTGGTGGCGTATTGACTGAAATTTTCAAAGATGTTGCATTCAGAATGCTTCCGATCACAGCTGCTGATGCAAAATCTATGCTTGATGAACTAAAAGGATCAAAGATATTGCAAGGATATAGAGGAAGCAAACCAATTGACCAAAACATGCTTGCAAAGGTATTGGTTCAGATAAGCAAGCTTGGTGTTGACAATGCAGCATACTTTGACAGCATCGACTTTAATCCAATTGTAGTTTATCCAAAATCTTACTATGTTGTTGATGCAAAAATAATTTTGAGGAAAGAAAAGAAAGAAGATGCCATTTCCAAGGCACAACCAAATGCAGAGTTTATGGAGAAATTTTTCACACCACAATCAGTTGCTCTTGTTGGAGCTTCTGCAACTCCAGGAAAGATTGGAAACTCCGTTTTAGACAGTCTTGCAAAACATGACTACAAAGGAAAAGTATATCCAATAAATCCAAAAGCTGATGAAATTTTAGGAATAAAATGCTACCCATCTCTAGAAGCAATCCAGGATCCAATAGACTTGGTTGTTGTTTGTGTTGACCTTTCAGTCACTGCACCAGTTCTTGAAGCATGTGCAAAGAAGGGGATCCATAATGTGGTAATCGTATCAGGAGGAGGAAAGGAGCTTGGTGGAGAAAGAGCAGCCATGGAAGCTGAGATAAAACGCATTTCGGAGGCACACAAAATCAGAATAATCGGTCCAAATTGTATAGGCATGTTTAATGCTGCAAACAGGCTTGACTGTGCTTTTCAAGGACAAGCAAGAATGGTACGTGCAAGACTAGGGGATGTAGCTTTCCTGTCACAAAGTGGAACCATGGGCATTAGTTTCCTTGAAACAGCAGACTCGTTTGGTCTTTCCAAGATGGTAAGCTATGGAAATAGATCAGATGTAGATGAAGCAGATATGATCTGGTATCTAGCAAGTGATCCGCAGACCAAAGTAATTGCGTTATATGTTGAAGGATTTGGAGATGGTCGCAAGTTTATCGAAACCGCCAAGCGCGTGATGACAGAAAAGCACAAACCAGTTGTCATATGGAAGAGTGGAAGGACAGCAGCCGGTGCAAAACAAGCCGCATCACATACAGGATCACTTGGGGGTTCAAACGCAATAATCATGGATGCATTCAAACAAGCAGGGATCATTTCAGTAGACAGTTATCAAGAATTAGCAGGCGTGGTAAAGGCACTTTCGTGGCAACCAGCTGCAAAAGGAAACAGAGTTGGTTTGGTCAGTAACGGCGCAGGACCAATGATTGGTGCGATTGATCACTTTGAAAGACTTGGCCTGCAGGTTGCAAAGGTTTCTGAGTCAACTCTTGCAGAAATGAAAGCTCACTACCCACCAACATACGTTTTGGGAACTGGCAATCCAGTAGATGTAACAGGCGGTGCAAATGCAGATGACTATAGATACACAATTCAGAAATTCATGGATGATCCAAACGTAGACATTATTATGCCATGGTTTGTCTTTCAAGATGATCCTCTAGAGGAAATAATCATAGATTATCTTGGAGAATTTTCAAGACAACAGAAAAAACCAATTCTTGTTGGTGGGAATGGCGGACCTTATACACAGAAGGTGTCTGCATTAATTGAGAACCACAAGGTTCCAGTATATGATGACATTAGAACATGGGTGGCTGTTGCAGCAAGTGCGCTGCAATGGGGAAAATACAGTCCAAACAAACAAGGTTTAAGTTCTTCATAGATTGGAATTCTGACATGTCGCTAGTCAACATATCAAAATCTGACGGAATTTGTGTTGTAAAAATCAACAGACCAGATAAGCTTAATGCAATGAATACCGATGTTGCAAAAGAATTGATTTCAGTTTTCAACGATGTTGATAAAGACGATTCAGTTAAAGTTATCATACTTACAGGCGAAGGCGAAAAGGCTTTTTCTGCAGGAGCAGATATTGAATACATGTCAAAGATATCCCCAATAGAATCAGAAACATATGCAAAGACTGGTCATCTTTTGACATCAACTGTAGAAAATGTTAGCAAGCCAACCATCGCTGCAATAAATGGATTTGCGCTAGGTGGAGGTTGTGAGCTTGCACTAGCTTGTGATATCAGGATTGCTGCAGACACTGCAAGGATTGGTCAGCCTGAAGTCACCATAGGAGTATGTCCAGGATGGGGAGGAACACAAAGATTGCAGAGAATTGTTGGAATTGCAAAAGCAAAAGAATTGATTTACACTGGCAGAATGGTAAAAGCTGATGAAGCAAAATCAATTGGACTAGCAAACCAGGTTGTGGAATTACCAAAGTTAATGGAAGAAGCAACAAACATTGCAAAGATGATTGCTCAAAATTCTGCAATGGCAGTAAGAATGTCTAAAATTGCAATAAACAAAGGAAGAAACACAGATATCGACACAGGTCTTGCTCTGGAATTATACACTTGGGGCTTGTGCTTTACTCATCCAGACAGACAAGAACGAATGACTGCTTTTGTGAACAAGTCAAAGAAATAATCCTTCTCATAAGATTGGATTCCTAGTATGTCACGTAGGAAAAGCTTATTATAATTTGAAAGAGGACAAAGTATATCATGAGTAATACACAGTCTACAAAACTACTGACCATTACGACAAAAGCCGCAGAGAAGATAGCTGTTTTTATGAAAGAAGAGACTGAAAAGCCAGAATACCTGAGAGTTTATGTTCAGGGCGGTGGATGTTCAGGACTTTCCTATGGCATGAGTTTTGAAAAAACAAAGGAAGAAGACGACATACTAATTGAGGAAAACGGAGTAAAAATCTTAGTTGATAGCTACAGCCAAGACTACCTCAAGGGCGCAAATGTCGATTATATCGAGAGTCTAATGGGAGCCGGGTTTAAGATCAACAACCCAAACGTAACTAAGAGCTGTTCTTGCGGATCCTCCTTTAGCACTTCCTAAGTTCAGAATAATTTTTTATTTTTATAATTTAATTTGGTTTAGTTATTATTCCTGCTCTTCAATAACCATCAAAGTCATTGTTGTGTGGATGCGCTGTAACTTTCGTATCTGTTTTGTTATTATTTTTTCAAGATCAATTTGATCCTTTGCTTCTAACTTTGCAATAATATCATAAAGACTCAATACACCAATAACTTCCTTTACGCCTTCAATTTTCTTCAAGTTTCTAATTACCCATTCTTCCATTCCAGTCTCGCAATGAATGATCACATAAGCTTGTGCCATGATTAACTATTCACTTTCTTCTAGATTTAGTTTTGCAAAAGTCTAAGGCCAAAGGCCTTTTGTATGAAATGCATCAACTACACGTTTTACTGCAAGAGCCATTGCAGCCTTTCTCATATCGATTTTATGTTTTACCGACATTTCATATGTTGCATGGAAGTTTTCAACAAGGTGTGCTTCCATTTTTTTGGCAACTTCATCAAATGGCCAATAATAACCCATATTATTTTGAACCCATTCTAAATAGGAAATAGTTACGCCACCGGCATTTGCAAGTATGTCAGGAATAGCCATTATCTTCTTTTTATATAATATAGGATCTGCTTCTGGTAGTGTTGGACCATTTGCAGCCTCACCAATTATTTTACATTTTAGCTTTTGCGCAATTTTAGCATCGATTTGATTTTCTAATGCACCGGGAATTAATACATCGCAGTCAGCAGTTAACAACTGTTCAGTACTAACTTTCTTACTTTTTGGGAATCCGACAACTGTTCCTTTCTTTTGTTTCCATTTTTTAAGATCTTTCATACTAATTCCTTTTGGATTAACAATAGAACCTTTAGAATCAGATGCACCAACAATCAAGCATCCCAATTTTTCCAAATAGTCACCTGCAAATGTAGAAGCATTTCCAAATCCTTGTAAAACAGCTTTGGCACCTTTTAAATTAAGTTTCAAAGCTTTTGCAGCCTCTCTTACACAAATTGAAGTTCCAAGACCAGTTGCAACATTTCTTGCAAGTGAACCACCCATCTCTATTGGTTTTCCTGTAATCACTCCTGGTTGACTAGT
>JBGOUS010000044.1:0-7239 GCA_041477675.1 Nitrosopumilaceae archaeon | reverse complement strand
CGGGTATCTTACACACTTGTATTCTACATTCAAGTGGATCTTTGACATTAAAGATTCTGATGTTTATTTCTGCACTGCAGATATTGGTTGGGTTACAGGACACAGCTATGTAGCATATGGGCCATTGTTACATGGTGCAACCCAAGTCATGTATGAAGGAGCGCCTGATTATCCAACTCCTGCAAGAATATGGGAAATAATCCAAAGGTACAAAGTTACAACATTTTACACGACGCCAACAGCATTGCGCATGTTCATGAAGTTTGGTGATAAAATTCCAAACTCGTATGATTTTTCCTCACTGCGCCTTCTTGGAACTGTGGGCGAACCAATAAATCCTGAGGTATGGAAGTGGTATTTCAAAATCATAGGAAAAGAAAAGTGTCCTATTGTTGACACATGGTGGCAGACAGAAACCGGCGGTGCAATCATATCTCCATTGCCTGGTCTTGAAACCATTCCACTAAAGCCAGGTTCTGCAACAAGGCCAATTCCTGGAGTAGATGCAGCCGTTGTTGATGAATCAGGAAATGAAGTTCCTCCTGAAACCAAAGGATATCTTGTTATCAGAAATCCTTGGCCGGGAATGCTTTTGACTTTGTGGGGTGATGATGAAAAATACAAATCTGTTTACTGGTCAAAATACAAAAACATGTACTATCCTGGAGATTATGCCATTAAAGACAAGGATGGCTATTTTTGGTTGCTTGGAAGGGCTGATGATGTTTTAAAAATTGCGGGTCATAGATTGGGAACTGCAGAATTAGAAAGCGGTTTTGTTTCGCACAACTCAGTTGCAGAAGCAGCAGTTTGTGGAATCCCACACGAAGTAAAAGGTGAATCCATAATTGCATTTCTAGTTTTAAGAGAGGGTTTCACACCAACAGAATATCTTAAAAACGATTTAATAAATTACATTAGAAAAGTAATTGGTCCCATCGCTACACCGGATCAGCTCTATTTTGTAACAAAGCTTCCCAAGACCCGTAGCGGAAAAATCATGAGAAGGCTGTTAAAGTCTATAGCAACAGGGGAGACAATTGGAGATGTTAGTACTCTTGAAAACGAAGCAGCTGTCAGTGAGATTCAGGCAGCATTTGAAGAACTAAAACTCTCACTTTCAAAAAACATCAAATAGAAATTATCTGGAGCTTGGATTTTTCAGTTATGTTAAATTTATCTACAAAACCAGCTGTTACTTCCAAAACATATCGTGCTTTCTTATTTTCTGCATTTTGAAAAGTACATGACATGGTTTCAAGCGCAGACTTGCATGGCTCGGCATTTCTTTCTATATGTACTACATCGCCTTTACTATCAAACCATATCAAATCTAGTGGAAATTGCATGTTTAGCATCCACATAGAGACCACCTGCTCATTGCCAAAGACAAAAATCATCCCCTTGTCAAAAGGCAATTCTTTTTGAAACATCAAACCTCTTGTTCTTGCTGCCTCAGTATCAGCTATTTCCACTTGTAAAACAACATCGTCAACCTTAATTGTTCCTTTTGGAAATTTGACAGTTTCAAGTTTTGTATCACTTGGTATTGTTAATACTCCTACTATTCCTATAATGGCAGCTGCTATTACAAATGGAATAAGAACTTGATTTCTTGATGCCATAAAGTAAAGAAAAAAAGTTCTAGTTAAAAACTAACGGACTAGTTTATGGTGTCTTTAATGTCTTTGATTGCATCAATTGTGTTTGTGGTTTCATTTCCAATGTCAGAAATTGTTGAACCATTGTATTTTTTTTCAAGGATTTTTCCGGTTACAATTAATGCGCAACCTATTGGGGTAGTTACTGGTTCTGGAGCTAAAAGTAAACCTAATCCTATTTTTTGTAGTTTTTTTCCCGGTGATGGTGCTTTTTGTAATGCTCTCATGGATCTGGCAGTTTCCTTGTCACCAATATTTGCAAGTCCAGAATAAACATCGCTTCTTCTTTTGACTGATTCTCTTAATTTTTTAATTCTATGAATAGATTTTTTATAATTCTCATCCATTGACTCTGATTTCTACTTTGATAGTTAAGATTCCATGCTAAAGATCAATCACAATGAGGTAAAGATTTTCTACACAAAGAGGTGGAATTATATCATTCTTGGTATATCACGATTAGAGACATGAAGGAAAAGCGCGCAGAACGACTGGAATCCATAAAGGCAGCTCACAAGTTTGGAAAGGGTGACACCAACACAAGAATAGAGGACTATCTTGAAGTTATTTCAGAGCTAGTAGAGCTAAAAGGATATGCAAACACCCTTGACATCTCAAGATACATGAACGTAAGTGCCCCAAGTGTTACAAAAATGCTCAAAAGACTAGACGAAAACGGATACATTGAATATGAAAAATATCGAGGAATTAATCTTACACCAAAAGGAAACTCGATTGCATATGGGATAAGACAAAAACACGAAATCTTGTTACAGTTTTTTAAAATGCTTGGAATTGAAAATGCAGTTGCAAACGAGGACGCCGAAGGAATAGAGCATCACCTAAATCCAAAAACCATAAAGCAACTGCGAAAATTCATCACATATCTAAAAGCAAATCCCAATGTCATGAACAGTTTTGAATGACTAGTCGTGTAAAATTATTTTGATGTCTTGTTTTGCCATCACCGCATTTATGATTTTTTTTCCAGACTCGGATCTTCTTGAAATTTTTATCTTGCCTTTTTTGCCAACATGTGCAGAAAGCAAATATTGATCTTTTACATAAATGTCAGCAGACATTCCTATTTTTCTCTCATCTACTTCAAGCACAATGTTGTTTCCTGCTTCTGATAGCTCAAAATCAATTTCGTTTCCAAGCGTGTGAACCTTTGGCTCTACATCAATGTGCACACCAAGTGATTTTTCAAGCTCGTTTATTGTTGTGCCACCACGACCAATGATTGATGGCATGACTTCCTTGTCTACTCTGACCTGAATACTGTTGTTTGATAAAATCTCAATTTCAGCATCTGGATCAAATCTTCGTATGGTTTCTCTTATCTTGGCTTCTGCAAGTCTTTCTATGCCTCCACTTTTAGCCTCTTTTGATATTGGAATGACAATGTTTTCTTCACCATAGGTGTAGATCTCATACTCCAAGTTTCTGTTCTCAAAGTTGCGAACTTCGATTACGGGTCTTGCAAGGTCTTGCTCTGTCATGCCCGTTGGAACCTTGACTTTAAACTCTAATTCATATACTTGGGCAATGTCACCATTTTTTACAAAAATAACGGTATCTAAGATGTGTGGAATCATGCCAAGTTCTACTTTGCCAATGAATCTTTGAATTGCATCAAGTGGCGCATTTGCATGAACAACTCCAACCATGCCAACACCTGCCAATCTTAAATCTGCAAAGACTCTAAAGTCTGGGAATCTTCTTACTTCATCAAATATTGTATAGTCTGGTCTTACAAGGAGCAAAATGTCCGCAGAATTCTCAAAGCTACCATCAAGTGTAGTGTATTGTGTTACTTTATCCCCTACCTGCAAATCTCGTGGAGACTCTAGTGTCTTTACTATCTTGCCTTTCTGAGAATAAAAGTCTGCAAGACTAGAAGCAAAGGTACTCTTTCCAGAGCCTGGTGGACCTGATATCAAAACCCCCTCTGCTTTTTCTGAAAGTCTTGTCATCAGCTTTTCTGAAATCTTGTACTGATCTAATGATAGCCTAACAGTAGGATGAACTATGGTAGTTTCATAATTGTCTGAAAATGGAGGATGGGTTATAGCTATTCGAAAATCTTTGTATTGAACAACTAACGCACCTGGTTTTGATATCTCAACAATTCCTGCTTGATTAATTCTTGATGCTTCCAAGATTTCAGTTGTGATAAATTGAAGATAATCCTTTGTTAGAATCTTGTCTTCCAGATCTAAAAGAGTAAATGCCCCTGGCTTGCCACGCTTTGCCATTGGCTTTGTTCCTTCTTTTAGATGTACACTCATTGTTTGTGAATCAAAAAATTTCTCAAACTCTAGGTTTGTCGTTTTTACATCTGGTCTTGAATAGTTTGTATTTACCCCTTCTGCCTGCGCAACAAGAGATTGGACATAATCAGCAGTGTAAAAAGTCGCATTATTTTTCTTTGCAATGTCTTTTATTATTGCATCTATTCTACCATGTTTTGCAAGTCTTATATCATCCATACTAGGTCTTTCACCTTCAAATCTGATGACAATGTTGTGTTTTTCGGAAAGCTGGCGTATTTTTTTTATTTCTTCAAGACCAACAAACCCATACTCCTTGCTTTGCGAGGCTTGTGATTGAAGCTCATCAAGTACCGCAACAGGAATGATTATTTCACAGTTTCCAATCTTACCTGATTCTATTAACTTTCCAATCTCGCCATCTATTATGATACTAGTATCGACAACAATTTTTTCCATAATCTAGTCAGGTTCTTTTACGCTTTTTATTCATACCTCTATTTTGTTATAAAGTATAGAATACTAAAAAGTCACAAAAATGTCCCAAACTGTGACATTTTGTTCATAAAAAATGTCTCACTCTAACTGCCATAATCTTTCATTCTACCTCGTACACAATGTGACATCTTGCCTATTTTTCATCTTAAAGATCTGTAGTTTAGCACAAACAAAAAATAGTTGAAACCAGTCGAACCATTTATTGGATTTAGAAGATTATGCTGAGAAAGCCATAGAGTTTGCATTACAAAATGGCTCTCAATATTGTGATGTTAGAGCAGAAGCAGTAGAACAAAAGGGGTTTCTTTTGGAAAATGGAGAAATTGAGCACTTTGCAGCTACGAGCGAATTGGGTATGGGAATAAGAGTTCTTGCTGGAGGAGCTTGGGGATTTTACTCTATTTCAAATCCGAATTCAATAGACCAAATAAAAAACGTAACCCTTGATGCAGTAAAAAGCGCATTACATTATTCTTCAAAGAAAAGACAAAAAATAAAACTTGCAGAAACTCGCTCATTCGTTGACAAGATAAACTTCAATGTATCAAAGCAACCAGATATTGAAGAGTTAGCAAAGCTTGGCTTTGAGTGCGATGACATCATAAGAATTAAAAAGCTAATAAACGAATCATCAATATCAATTGGGTATGAAAATTTTTCAAAATATTTTATAAATAGTGAAGGTGCAAAAATAACTCATACTTTTGTAGATACCATAGCACACATTACTGCAACAGCACACGAGTCTGGTCTTACAGAATCTGTCAACTCTACAGAAGGAGGGAGAGGAGGAATGGAAATGATTCTTGGGGAACACGATATTAGAAATACGGCAGAGTTTGTTTCTCAAAAGGCATCTGAGCTTCTTGACGCACATACTGCAAAAGAAGACAAGGCAACAGTAGTGATGAATCCTGATTTTGTAGCGCTTCTTGCACATGAAATCCTGGGTCATCCCTCGGAAGCAGATAGGGTTCTTGGCAAAGAGATGGCATGGGCTGGTGGTGCGTGGTGGGCAGGAAAACTTGGACAAAAGATTGGCTCAAACCAATTAAACGTAATAGATGATCCTACAATATCAGGTAATCTTGGTTGTTACAAGTATGACGACGAAGGTGTTTTAGCAAAAAGAAAATCATTGATAGAAAATGGAATCCTAACAAACCACATGCAAAGCAGAGAGACCGCATCAATTTTTAACACAGAACCAAATTCTGGCATGCGTGCATCAGGGTATGAGTTTATGCCTTTGATTAGAATGGCATGCACCTGCATCAAAGAAGGCGACTGGGATCCTCAAGAAATGATAAGCGAGGTAAAAAATGGATATCTGATCTCAAACATGAAGGTACCATCAATTGACATGATGCGTTACAACTGGAGCATATCATGTCAGTTTGCACAAAAAATTGAAAACGGCGAACCAAAAGAATTGTTACGAGATGTGATAGTGATGGGAACCGCTCCAGATTTTTTCAATTCAATTGATGCTTGCGGAAAAGATTTCACTATACGACCTATTACTAATTGTGGAAAAGGAGATCCTATGCAGATAATGAGGATGGGAAATGGCGGTCCACACATACGTGGAATCGCTACGGTGAAAAGTGTAGGAGCATAATGTTAGAAATCGATTTAGTACGATCACAAGTAATTTCATGTATCAAGTGCAACCTTTCAAAGACAAGAACAAATGCTGTACCAGGAAAAGGCAGTTCAAAGGCAGAAATATTGTTTATTGGCGAGGCACCTGGAAGAAACGAGGATCTTAAGGGTGAGCCATTTGTAGGTTCTGCTGGAAATATCCTCTCTGAGGCTTTGAGTTCAGTTGGCCTCTCACGAGACAATATCTATATTACAAACGTAGTAAAGTGCAGACCTCCAAACAATCGTATTCCTTTGCAAGAAGAAAAAGAATCCTGCCAACCATATCTTTCAAAAGAACTTGAGATAATAAAACCAAAAATAATTTGTATCATGGGAAACACTGCATATGGTTCCATTTTAGGTGGTAATTCGATTACAAAAAACAGGGGCAAGGTAATAGAAAAAGATGGACAGCGGTATTTTCTTACAATACATCCTGCTGCAACAATTTACAATCAGGAGCTAAAATCAGTACTATTAGCTGATATGAAAACACTTGTGGAAACACTTGATAGATTAAAAAAAGACAAAAACCTCACTGATGTTAAATGAAAATAATATCACATTCGTTTTATGCAAGAGATACAGTTGATGTTGCAAGAGATCTTTTAGGTAAGATACTTGTGCGAAAAATTGGAAACAAAATAATCTCTGGAATCATAACTGAAACAGAGGCATATAGATACAAAGATGATCCAGCAAGTCATGCTTTTACTGGACTTACGGAAAGAAACAAAGCTATGTTTGGTTCTGTTGGAATGGCTTACGTCTATTTTACATATGGAATGCATTATTGCATGAACGCAGTTGCACGCGATGGCAATTATGAAGCTGGAGCTGTATTGATTCGTGCATTAGACCCAAAAGAAGGAATCAACTTTATGGTAAGACAAAGAAAAACAGATAAAATTCGGAATCTTACAAACGGTCCTGCAAAATTAACTCAAGCTTTACAAATAACAAAAAAACAATACGGCACAGATCTTGCCAAACCATCTAGTCTTTTTATTATGGATGGAATCAAAATAAAGGAATCTGATATTATCAAAAGACCGCGTGTTGGTATAAAAAAAGCGACAAACCAACTCTGGAATTTTGCTATACAAAACTAGTTGCTATTCTCGTCCTTTTCTGGGCTCACTGTCCATGGAGCAACCTTG
>JBGOUS010000164.1:0-3252 GCA_041477675.1 Nitrosopumilaceae archaeon | reverse complement strand
GATGAGCTAAACACTGCTGACTCTGGCGAGATCATTGCTCTTGGCAGCCCACAACTTGGTCTAGATGAGATATCCGATCTTGCTGGAATGTTAAAAGGAAAAGAATTCAAAAAAAGATGTATGATTTTTTGCCCAAGGACGGTTCAGGAGCAGGCGCGACGTCTTGGGCATGCAAATGATATAGAACGCGCAGGTGGTGAACTTCTTTCTGATTGTTGTATCTGTCTTACACCACTGATAGACAAAAAAAATGTAGACGGAGTCATTACAAACAGTGTCAAGGGCGCATATTATCTGAAAACATCAAACGGAGTAGATGTAAATCTTAAGAATCTTTCCCAAATCATAAAGGAAGAAACTACATGACATTAAAAATAATTGTAAAAGGAAAGGCTCAGGGTCAGGTTATGATAGCAAAAAAACCAATCAATTTTCTTGGTGCCGTAGATAAAAAAACTGGCAAAATAAGAGATGAAAAACACGATCTTTTTGGGAAATCGCTTGCGGATAAAATTCTGGTCTTTCCCTTTGGAGTCGGCAGCAGTGTTGGAGCCTATACGATATACTCTTTGAAATCAAATAATTGTGCACCACGCGCAATGATATGTTCAAAAGTCGATATTACCACTGCATCAGGTTGTGCACTTGCAAACATACCTCTTGTTATGGCAACAGGGGAAGAATATGATTCGTTAACAGATGGAAAAAAAATTCTACTTGATGCTGAGAATGGTAAAATACTATAACTGAATTCGTATTACATCTCCATTAGGACTAGTTTCCTTGAAAACAATTCCCTCAAACCTGAGTATCTTTGTACTCTTTTTCTTCCAATGATCTGGTGATGCGCCTGCCTTTTCGCATGTATGATTAAGAAATTCTTCTTCATTCCAGCCATATTCCACAGGCACTTGGGGCAAAAGCAGACCGGAGCCAAATTCCCATCTGACAATCAAACCATCCCTTCCTACTCTTATTTTACTTGGGTATTCTGAGGTATTTTCTACACTAATCTCCTCTGGAGGAGTCAGTACAGTTACTTCAAAGGAAATGTCTGACAATTCTTCATATCTTACGGAAGGAAAACGGGGATCTTCGGTGGCGGATGCAACAGCAGCATCCACTAGTGATTGGTACAATTTTCTTTCTGGTGTAGGAAATCCAATGCATCCCCTAAGTTTTTCGTCTTTGTTTAAAGTAACAAAGACGCCAGAATTATACGAAAATCTAGATCTGAAATCTCCTTCCAATGTCACTTTTTTTCCTGTTTTAAGATGTTCCGTTACCGCCGATCTGGCTGTCTTTACCAAGATTTCACCATCATTATCTGAAATCATTGCAATCTGTTGTTTAATTTATTAACAAATTCTTGAAGTTTTTCAAAATGAGTTCCCTCCCAGTAGATCTTTTTACATCCATCGCACATCCAAAACTTTTCCTCCCGTTCTAAAACGCCTTCTGGAATCTTACCTATGATCCGATATTTTTCTACTGGTTGTAATTTGCCATTACAAACAATACATCTAGAATTGTTTGTATCCATTACAAACTTTTCAAACTGTATGCTTTGATGTATCTGCATTATTTGTTCAAGCTCGTCATTTCCTCTTATTAGTACGGCTACTATCCCTTGATTTTGTGCGGTTTTGAAAAGCGGTTCATCTTTTGTTAGTATGATTCGTTTTTCATTTTTTGCAATTGTGACAAGTTTTTCATCCTCTATTGACGAGAAATATGTCGAGTCATATCCCAGCACTCTGAGTTTCTTTGCAAGATTGCCAAGCATGGCATCTACTATGAAAAGTGGTTTTTTTTGGTTCATTTGTATCCCTGGCCGATGCCGGATTCAACTATGTGACTTTCGCCAGCAGGTATTACACGGGTAAAATCATCCATGCTAATTGCTTTAACCACATCCTCTTTTTCTTTAAACTTGAGAAATTCCAGTTTTATCTTTTTGGCAATTTCTACCATTTCAAAACCTGATGGCTCAATTATAACATAATAAATAGAGTTTTTTTTAATCGCTTCAGGTGGTCCGCACATAAGGGAATAGCTATCGTCTTTTTCTAAAAGGCCAACAGCCAAATGCATGCTGCTTACTTTGACAAAATTTTTCTGACCCTCTACTACGAATGAGCCTTTTGCAATGAATTGGCCACTTGGAGCAGCAGTCTTTATCTGGTCTGGATTAACCCAGTACGAACCCAATCCGTACAAACCTTCTCTCCAAGCTCTGCTAAAACAGACAGTTGCCTGTGCAGTTTCTAAAATACTAATTACATTAGATTCAGAACTATTTTTTAAGAGGAAAAATGGTGAGCCAAAAATTTCTGCATGAAACACTTTGTCGTCTTTTTCAAGATGTTTTCTGATAACTGACGAATTAGATGAGGCATCGCGACCGCCGATAGCCAAAAGACCCTCAGAGGTGAAAAACCATCTATATCTCTCATACCATTCTCTTTTTTTTTGTATCGTGAACACAACTGAATCTCGTGCAATGTTTTCTTGTTTTCTAAAGTTCTCAAGGCTCTTCTCGGTTTTCTTTTTTGCGGATTCTATGAATTCTATGGCATTTATCTGTCGTTTTGATTCATTAAACAGCACAGAAGCAACGGCTTGTAGCGACGATTCAGGATTTATCTGAATTTTGCTTTCTTAGCACATCTATGACCTTAGGATTTTCCAACAAGGTCACTCCTTCTGAAACCAAGCCCAATAATGATTTTGCCACCGCAGAAATGGCGCCAGCCTTTTCCTTTACGGCTGATATTGCTTTTGTTTGATCTTCTAATTTATGTTCAAACTCTTCAATCTTCTGTGTGACAGTATTTGCTTGTGATGACTTGCCGCGTTCAAGAAGATTCTGTGTAAACAGCGAATCTAATCCTTCCATAAAACTTGCAATCTTAGTATGGTTTGCATTTTCTATATTGCCAAGTTTTACAGGAAAGACATCGGCACCGTTTTCAGTTTTTACTAATATTGGATCATGTACCCCATTTACAACTTTTTCCACCAGATTTTTCGTCACAGCAAAAATTTTTTCCACATCTTTTTCAGAAAGGCTGTTTCCAGGTTTTAATGGATCTATTTCTGCAAGACGGACTATCTCTTCAGCATATTTTGCAGGAATGCCTAGGGTTCTACCTATCCATCTTACTGCAGGTGTTGAAACGGATAGTATTACCGCAAGATCTTTTGGTGTAATATTAAAAATGTCTGATCCGCTTTGTGGTGGGGGTTCAT
>JBGOUS010000187.1:0-2817 GCA_041477675.1 Nitrosopumilaceae archaeon | reverse complement strand
TCAGTTCGTGAATTTGTGGAAAACGCTCTTGATGCATGTGATCAAAAAGGTATACTGCCTGATGTTCATCTTTCAATTAAGGCAGTGGATTCTGAGCTTCCGGATCCGAAGCCATACATTCTTTCAGTAAAAGATAATGGTCCTGGGATTGAACCAAAACATGTACCCCTTGCATTTGGAACTGTCCTTTATGGATCAAAGTTTGGACTAAAACAAGCTAGGGGTATGTTTGGACTTGGCGCAACAATGGCAATACTTTATGGCCAAATTACAACAAATAAACCCGTTACAGTAAAAAGTTGTGCAGATGGAAAAACACAAGATGAATTTGTTATGTTACTTGATATCCAGAAAAACAAACCAATCATACAAAAACACACAACAAAAGAAGCTTCAAAGACTGGACTTTCAGTTAGTATTGTTTTAGAAGGAGATTATTCAAAAGCTGGGATAAAAATTCGTGATTATGTAGCGCAAACATCTCTGATCACTCCATATGCTTCTATAACATTTGAAGAACCAACTGGTGAAAAATTCCATTATCCAAGAATTGTAAAAGAAATGCCGACTCCACCGACTATTATCAAACCACACCCTCATGGAATTGATGTTGAAACAATTAGAAGAATGATGATTGATACGCATTATCAAATTCCAGTAGTTGACAACAAAATGATAGCCAAAGTTAGGAGTGAACTGGGACTGCAGAAAAAGAATCCCAACTCAAAGATAATTTTAGAAAAAGCACAAAAGAAATGGTCTGGACTTTCACGCCCTGTTAGAATTATTATTGCGATGATCTCTTTTCTCGACATGGATTTCGAAAAGCTAAGTAAGATTCGTATTGATGATCTTGATATTCCAAATAAAAAACTTACATATTGGGATTTTGGAGACTCCCAATCACATGTTATAGAACTTGATCCAGAGACTCCATACTACAAACAAATTGCAAATACTGTAGCTGGTGATACACTGCATAGTTTTCTAACAAAGAGATTCCAAAGAGTAGGTCCTACAACTGCTGATAAATTTGCAGAATTTTCCAAGTTCAAACCAGAAAAAAGAATTGGTAGTATGACAAATGAAGACCTTGTTAGATTAGCTGATTCACTTCAGAAGTTTGAAGAATTTCTGTCCCCTGATCCAAGCTGCCTTGCTCCACTAGGAGAAGAACCGCTATCAAAAGGCATAATGAAATTCTTCAATCCGGAATTTGCTTCTGTTATACAACGCAGCGCGTCTGCATATTCTGGATTTCCATTTATTGTTGAGATGGGAATAGCATATGGAGGGGATATTCCGCCAAAAGGACTGCAAATCTATCGTTATGCCAATAGAATTCCTCTTCTTTACGACGAAGGAAGTGATGTCGTACTCAAGGTTGTAAACGAAGTAGATTGGAGCAGGTACAAAGTTAAAGGTGATCCGCCCCTAGTCATAGTTTCGCATATCTGTTCCACTAGAATACCGTACAAGACTGTCGGAAAAGAAAACGTAGCAGACAGACCAGAAATAGAACGTGAACTTAAAAACGCATTACAATTTTTGGCAAGAAAACTAGCAGTGCACATGTCACGAAAAGGAATGGCAGATATGGCAAAAAAGAGGGCAAATCTATATTCGAAATATATTCCACTTATTGCTCAATTTGTTACAGAACTTTCTGGAAATAAAAAAGAGCCAAATTATAAGCAACTGATAGTGAAGGGAAGTGAAATTGAAGAACAAGTCTAAACAAGCAAAAACAGTGGAGACAAAAAAGAAAGAACTGCTTTCAATTTTAAAAAATCAAGGACTGTATGTTTACAACGATCTTAATAATGGAAAATTTCCCCAGTTTTCAATTCCAAGTAGATCAGTGCGTAATATCGTTTACGACAAAAAACTTAGACAGTATATTCTAGGTAAAGCTGCAGCTGCACGGAGCTCCCGAAACATGTCACAACTGCGTTCATTTACACAACTTGCCTGGTTGGCATTTTTTGTAAACAGACTTGTAAATGAAGGAAAAACCTCAACTCTTAGAGACATTTATTATTCATCTCAGGCATTCGAAATAGATTTTGAAGATCAACCAGAGTCTGATAACATCATAGTTGATCTTGAAGCAATACTTACACGTGCAAGAGAAGATTTTCATGTATTTCCTGAAGAAAGAAGCAGCGTTTTTGGTAATCTTACAATTGAATATACTGTACCAGGATATGAAGGAAAAAGAATGAACCTATCAGATCATCCTGATGGATATCTTATTGGTCCAAGTCTTAGTAGTGCAGAACTTGTAGACACTGATGCAGAACTTGTAATTGCAATTGAAAAGGGTGGTCTTTTTACAAGATTTGTTGAGGAGAAGGTTCATAAAAAATTCAAGGCACTTATAGTTGATACTGCAGGACAAGCTCCACGTTCTACTAGATATTTACTCAAAAGACTCAGTACCGAACTGGGATTACCCGTAGTAATTCTTGCAGACGGAGACGTGTATGGCGAACATATAGCTATGGTCATAAAGTCTGGTTCCGCAAATGCTGCTCACCTACGTGAACTCACCGTTCCTGATGCAAAGTGGTTAGGTGTATGGGCTACAGACATAGAAAAATACAAACTTCCAACAATACCAATGACTGAGTCAGATATCAAAAGAATCTATGAATTACAAAGAGATCCTCGTTATCAAGAAGGCAACTGGAAAACGCAACTAGAAGTTTTCCTAAAACTAAAAAGAAAAGCAGAACTTGAAGCCTTTTCAAAATATGGTCTTACAAATATTACTGACAAATATCTGCCAGAAAAACTAGAATTAGCAAAGAGTCT
>JBGOUS010000045.1:0-7108 GCA_041477675.1 Nitrosopumilaceae archaeon | reverse complement strand
TGTTGTTGCAGGAATTAGAACTCCACAAACAATTGACAACTTGGAAAAAGAGCTGCCGCATACTTATGCTCAATTAATGAAAACTTGTGCGAGGTTAGAAAAACACTACAAAGAACCACAAGACTTGGAATTTACTGTAGAGCAAGGCAAGTTCTACATGTTACAGACTCGTTCTGCAAAGATGAATGCTGCTGGAATGATTAGAACTTCAGTTGAAATGGTAAAAGAAAAACTCATTTCAAAAGAAAGAGCTCTTGCAAGATTATCCCCAGATCAATTAGAACAGCTCTTACATAAAACAATAAATCAAGAAGCAGTAAAAAATCATTTACCAATTGTAAAAGGAATAGCTGCATCTCCTGGAGCTGCAACAGGAGTTGTTGTTTTTGATGTAAAAAAAGCAGTGAGGATGGGAGAAGATGGAGTTAAGGTAGTTTTGGTAAGAGAAGAAACAAAACCTGAAGATGTACCTGCGTTTTTTGCATCAGTTGGAATTCTGACAAGCAGAGGTGGGAAAACTTCACATGCTGCAGTGGTTGCACGAGGAATGGGAAAACCATGTATCGTAGGTTGTACAGACATGAAGATAGATTACAATACAAAGAAATTCCAAGTTGATAGTAAAACAGTACAAGAAGGCGATGTCATTACGATAGATGGTAGTGAAGGTATTGTCTTTTTGGGAGAAATCCCTACAGTTGAACCTGAGATAACAAGTGAACTAAAAACAATCATACAGTGGGCAGAAAAAATCAAAAGACTAGGCATAAGAGCAAACGCAGACACGCCAGAATCGGCAAGACTAGCCAGAAGCTATGGCGCAAAAGGAATAGGACTTTGTAGAACGGAAAGAATGTTCAATGCACGAGACAGATTGAGTCTCTTTGTTGACATGATTATGGCACGTAATGTAGAGGAAAGAAAAGCAGTGCTGGAAAAGTTACTGGTTCTGCAAAAAAGTGATTTCAAAGAGATACTCAAGGTCATGGAAGGATACAAAGTTACAATCAGGTTACTGGATCCTCCACTACATGAATTCTTACCAAATATTGAAGAGATAATCAACAAAATACACAGACTTGAAAACCAGAACACGGCAGAAGATCTTGAGAAAACAAAAAAGATTCTTGCTCGTGCAAGAGAATTAGCTGAAATCAATCCGATGATGGGTCACCGTGGAGTCAGAGTAGGGATAACATTTCCAGAAATTTATGAAATGCAAGTTAGAGCAATTTGTGAAGCTGCAGGCGAACTGGCAAAAGAGAAGGTAGATGCACGTGCACAAATCATGGTTCCTCAAGTAGGAAGTATAGAGGAATTGAATCAAATCAAACGGATCTACAATACAATAAAATCATCTACAGAATCAAAGATGGGATTAAAATTAAAAATTAATTTTGGCACCATGCTTGAAGTTGTGAGGTCATGTCTTACTGCAGACGAGCTTGCTAAAACGGCAGAGTTCTTTAGCTTTGGTACAAATGATCTGACACAAGCAGTTTTTAGCTTTAGCAGAGAAGACGTAGAAAGCAAATTTCTACCGGAATACCTAGAAAAAGAAATACTCCATGAGAACCCCTTCCAGTCTGTCGATGTAAACGGAGTAGGAAGTTTGATGGAGATTGCAATATCAAAAGGAAGAAAGATCAGGCCAGACATGGAAATAGGAATATGTGGCGAACATGGGGGCGAGCCTAGATCTATATCATTTTTCCACAAAGCAGGTCTAAGCTATGTAAGTGCATCTTCACACAGAATTCCAATTGCAATTCTTGCAGCAGCACAAGCAGCACTTGCAGACAAACCAAAAAAGAAAACTATGAAAACCAGTAGAAAGAAAAAATCAAAAAGAAGATAATCTCAATTATTCTGACAGCGTTGCAGATGCAAAGTAAACGTGAAATGGTTGACAGTAAATTATCACTGTATCATATACATCAGTATTGATTCCTGATAGTTCATAATTTTGTGCGCCCTTGTTTCCCTTAAGTTTACCAAGGTCTATCCCAGTGTCAACATCTCCTTTTTTTGTCATGTACACATGAAGATCAGGACCGTTTGTTACTTCAAAGTCTTCAAACCTTAGAAATGAAATGTCTCCTACCGTTATCACCTCTGCTTTTCCTGTTGCCTGATGTCCTTTCAATCCCTCAAAATTACCAAGTTTAGAAAATTTTGGAGGTTGTTGTGAGCCAGGAGCAATCTTTGTTATCATATCTTGCATGTTTTCTGAGACATTAGTTGTGATCTTTTTTGCTTCATTCATTATCATATCAATAGTACCTTGCGGCATTTTTTTTACAAGAGTATTTCTTTGTTCATCTACCATGTTGACAAATTTTTCATAAGTAAGATCTTGTTGAATTTCATTTAGAGCTTTTGGCAATGGTTCATCAATTATTTTATTATAAAAAAGCGGACTTGCCACATAATATATGCCAATAGCAGCGACACCAACAATAATTGCTATTGTGATGCCCTTTAGCATACATGGATTAAGAAAATCGCACTATTAAGGATTGAAGAAAATTGAAATATTGAACTAAAATTATATTATTTTGAAGTGTTACCACGACTTGATTCAATAAAACCTGCCAGATTGAAGATTGGCCTTACACAGCACAAGCTTGCTTCATTGACAGGAGTCAGTACTTCAATGATCAATCAAATAGAATCTGGAAGGTGTCAGCCAAGCTATGCTACTGCAAAAAAAATCTTTGAAGTTCTTGGTTCTCTGGAGAATCAATCATCCATGAAAGCTGGAGACATATGCAGTAAAGAAATCACCAAACTAAAAACAACAGATTCACTACATGATGCAATAAAAAAAATGCAAGATCACTCGATTAGTCAGATTCCAGTTTTTGATGGAAATGATGTTGTTGGATTGATAAGCGAAGATGGTCTAGTCAAACATTTGATAGATAGTGATGAGATACAACGAAAAAAAATAAAACTGTCTGAAGTCATGGAGCCGCGTCCTCCTATTGTAGAGTACAACACACCTGCAAAGACACTAGTTCCACTTGTCAGATATTCAAAATGCATCCTAGTTTCAAAACACAGTATAATAATTGGAATAATTACTGCCTCAGACACTCTAAAAATGATGGAATAGTTAGTGTTTTGGATGAGAGCAAAGTTCTGCAAGTACACCATGTAACGATTTTGGGTGGATAAAGATAATTTTTGTTCCTTCAGAACCAGATCGTACTTTTCCAAGAAATTGAATTCCACATCCTTCCATCCGTTCATATTCTTTTTCTATATCGTCTGTTGCAAGTGCTATATGGTGTAACCCTTCTCCTTTTTTTTCTAAAAATTTCTTAATAGGGCTGTCGTCTCGAGTAGGTTGCATTAATTCAATTCTGCCATTTTCTAATCGAATGATGGCAAGTTTGACACCTTCTGATTCCACTGTTTCATATATCACTTCTTTTACTCCAAGTGCTTGTTGGTACTGTTTGGTGGCATCATCAATGTTGTTTACTGCAATTGCGATATGATCTATCTTCATTTTAGAACACTTCCTTTGGATGATAAATTCCAAAAACTTCTCTAAATGTATTGCTTATCTCTCCAAGAGTAGCATATGATTTCACTGCATCAATTATGTATGGCATTAGGTTTTCATTTTTTTCTGCAACAGTTTTCATTTTTGAAAGAATGTTTTCTACTTTTTTGTTGTCACGAGTACTTCGCAGTTCTTTGAGATTTTTAGCTTGTTGTGCTTCGATAGAATTATCTATTTTCATTAGTTCTTGTTTTGCTTCTTTTGCGTCTGTAAATTTGTTGACACCTACTATGACTCTTTCACCACTGTCAATTTCTTTTTTTAAGCGGTAGGCATTTTGCCTGATTTCGGACTGGAAGAATCCACGCTCTATTCCAGAAAGCGAACCACCCATCCTGTCAATTTTTTTGAGGTATTTGTTAACCTCGTCCTCAATTCTATCACAGAGGTATTCTACATAGTAAGAACCCGCAAGTGGGTCTACAGTTTTTGTGATTCCGCTCTCATGCGCTACAATTTGTTGTGTTCGTAGTGCTATCTTCACTGCAGCTTCTGTAGGAAGTGCTAATGCCTCATCTTTTGAATTTGTATGAAGTGACTGTGCTCCTCCAAGTACTGCTGCCATGGATTGTATAGCAACTCTTACAATGTTATTATCAGGTTGCTGTGCGGTAAGTGATTCACCACTAGTTTGTACATGAAATCTAAGATGTATTGATTTTGGATCACGTGCATGAAATCTTTCTTTAATTATTTTTGCGTATATTCTTCGTGCTACTCTAAATTTTGCAATCTCTTCAAGAAATTCATTTGTACAACAGAAGAAAAACGACAACCTTGGAGCAAAGTCATCTATTTTTAGTCCGCGTTCGATACAGGTTTCAATGTATTCTATAGCGTTTGCAATTGTAAAGGCAACTTCTTGTACGGCGTTACACCCAGCTTCGCGCATGTGATATCCAGAGATTGAAATAGGATACCATTGTGGGACCTTTTTAGAGCAGTATTCTATCATGTCACCAATCAATCGCATTGATGGTTTTGGCGGATAGATGTAGGTGTTTCTTGCAATGTACTCTTTTAGAATATCATTTTGGGTAGTACCCCTTAACGCATTGCTTGGTACGCCTTCTGATTCTCCAACTGCAATGTATAATGAAAGTAGCGTTGATGCGGTAGAGTTTATCGTCATCGATGTACTTACTTTGTCAAGAGGAATTCCGTTAAAGCAAGACATCATGTCTTTAAGTGATGTGATCGAAACTCCCACTTTTCCCACTTCACCTTCAGCATGTGCATCATCGGCATCATATCCTATTTGTGTTGGAAGATCAAAAGCCATGCTAAGACCGGTTTGGCCCCTTTCAAGCAAAAACTTGAATCGCTCATTTGTCTTGTCAGCAGTAGCAAATCCAGTATACTGTCTCATAGTCCACAATCTATCACGATACATCCCTGGATGTACACCGCGAGTAAACGGATATTTTCCTGGTTCTTCATTTTTACTTCTTGGCTTTATCTTAGAATCATAGACTCGTTTTACCGGGATCTTTGAATCAGTTTTTACTGGCTTCATATTATCACTTTATTGATTTTGAGATTTTCTCACCGGCTTCAAACGGATCCAGTGTTTTTGATTGTACTTTTTTAAGATATTTTGCATATGTTGTACTGGAGTCAAGCATTCTGTCAACTTTGGTTTTAATATTATTTAAAACAATGTCTCTTAGTTCTGTTTCAAGTCTGGATTTTTCTTCAGTAATTTTTGTTTTTTTCTTACTAGTCATAAATTCGTTTAATTTTCTTGTAAATTCTGCTATACCTTTGTTGGATTTCGTTGAAGTCAGCAATATTGAAGGATTTTTTTCTGACATGCCTATAAAATCTCTGACGGTATCAAATAGCTGAGTTGCTCCAACAAGATCACTTTTGTTAATAAGATAAATATCTCCAATTTCGGTCAGTCCTGCTTTTATCGTTTGTATGCTGTCACCAGTGTTTGGATTGAAAACAACAACAGTAATATCAGAAATTTTTGAAATTTCAACCTCGGTTTGACCCGCACCAACACTTTCAATAATAATTGGATCAAATCCTGCATATTCCAACACTCTAATGCTATTTCTTACTGCGCGGGAGATTGCACCTGTTGCACCTCTTGATGCCATGCTTCTGATATAAGTTCCTGAATCAGTTGATTCTGACATTCTAACTCTGTCGCCAAGTATAGCTCCACCTGTGATATGACTTGTCGGATCAATTGCAAGCACTGCTGTGTTGTAACCAAGTTTTTTTAGCTCAAGTGCAACCTTGTCTATAAGTGAGCTTTTTCCAGCGCCAGCGGGTCCTGTTATTCCGATAACAATTGATTTTCCAGAACTTTTGAATATTTTTTTTATCAATAAGCGTGCCTCTTTCTCATTGTTCTCTATGATTGATATCGCTCTTGCAATGGCATGTCTTTTGCCATGTTTTAATTCACTTACAAGGTCCATATAGAAAGAATAACCGGTTGTATCCACAATAAAATCTTCTTGTTTTTGACATCAGGATTTTACTCAACAAAGATTTTAAAACCCAAAAGACAGTTTTACTGATATGTCCCAAAAAACTGCCGCTCGTAGGATAAAAATTCTTGTTGCAAAACTAGGTCTTGATGGTCATGATAGAGGTGCATTGGTTCTATGTCGAGCCTTTAGAGATGCAGGAATGGAGGTAATCTATTCTGGCCTTTTTGCCACACCCGAAAGAATTGCCAAGATAGTTGAAGATGAAGATGTTGATGCCGTAGCTCTTAGCCTTCTAAATGGTGCACATCTTACATTATTTCCAAGAGTTGTCAAAGCACTCAAAGAAAAAGGCATCAGAGATGTTCTTGTTGTTGGCGGAGGAGTCATCCCAGAAGATGACAAACCAGATCTTGAGAAATCAGGAGTTACGGGAAACTTTGGTCCTGGAACTCCATTATCTACAATAATTGATCATATAACGTCTAGAGTTTCTAAACAAAGAAGAATTTAGTTATTCTTTTGAATCAGGCCACATCATTTGTCGCATTTTCTTGCCTACTTGTTCTATTTGATGTGCTTCTATTTGTTTCATGTATCTGTCAAATGCGTTTTTGCCATTTTTCTCATAGTCACTAATCCATTCTTGATTGAAGGTTCCGTCTTGAATCATTTTTAGAATCTTTTTCATGTTGTCTTTAACATCTTTGTTCATCACCATTGGTCCGCGAGTAAGACCGCCATATCTTGCAGTCTCGCTTACCCTTCTCCACATTCCATTAATTCCATATCTTTGGATCAAATCAACAATTAGTTTCAACTCATGCAAGACCTCAAAGTATGCTATTTCTGGTTGATATCCTGCCTCAACTAGTGTTTCAAATGCATTCATAATCATTGATGCGCATCCACCACAAAGATCAGCCTGCTCACCAAACCAATCAGTTTCTACCTCTTCTTGAAAAGTTGTTTGGATAACTCCTGCCTTTGTACTTCCTATTCCTTTTGCTATTCCAAGAGTTCTGTCCCACGCTTTTTTGGTATAATCTTGGTATACTGCAACAATAGATGGAGTACCAAATCCTTC
>JBGOUS010000185.1:0-2828 GCA_041477675.1 Nitrosopumilaceae archaeon | reverse complement strand
TAAAACGAATTCTAGTTTGCGTGTGAAGTTTAGAATAGATAAGGATTCTTTAGGAGAAGTAAAAATTCCTGAAGAAGCATACTATGGGGCTTTTACAGCTAGAGCAATTCAGCAATACCATGTTACAGGACAGCGATCACACCTTTATCTCATAATGGCATTTGTTACGATCAAACGATCAGCTACTATTGCAAATATGAGAACTGGCTCACTTGATAAAAAACTTGGAAAGGCAATTATAAAAGCTTGTGATGAAGTCATATCTGGAAAATATCTGGACCAGTTTGTTATTGAAGCAATAAACTCTGGTGCAGGAACTGCATTCAACATGAATGTTAATGAAGTAATTGCAAATATTGCTCTTGAAATTTTGGGGCAAAAGAAGGGAAAATATGAGATGATTCATCCAAATGATCATGTCAACATGTCACAATCAAGTAATGATACATTTCCAACCGCAATGCATGTTTCAATTTTATTTAACTTAAAACAAGTCATTCCAGTTCTTGATGATTTGATCAAATCATTAAACAAAAAGGCGCGAGAGTTTTCTGGCTTTCAAAAAATCGGAAGAACTCACCTCATGGATGCACTTCCAGTAAGTCTTGGAAAAGAATTTGCTGCATATTCCACATCAGTTGCTAAAGCTCGTGACGCAATAGTTACTGCAAAAAAAGAATTGGAATACATAGCATTAGGAGGAACTGCGGTAGGCACGGGGGCAAACACGCCAAAAGGTTACAGAACAATAGCAATATCAGAACTGGGAACAATCTCAAAACTTCCACTAAAGCCACAACAAGACATGCAATATTCTTTGCAAAGCAAATTTGCAGTTGTGAATTTATCTTCCACTTTAAGAAACTTGGCAGTGGAGATTGGCAAGATTTCAAATGATATCAGATTGATGGCATCAGGTCCTGTTGCAGGACTCTCTGAGATTGGCATACCTGCGGTTCACGCTGGTTCTTCCATAATGCCAGGCAAAGTGAATCCATCACTTGCCGAATGCATGAACATGATATGTTTTAACATAATAGGCAACGATACAGTTGTTGCACTTGCTGCACAAGCTGGACAGTTTGAGCTTAATGTCATGTTGCCAGTTATGCTCAAATCTGTTTTAGAGTCTACTGACATGTTAAGGAATTTTGTTCCAATATTTTCTCATAACTTGATTGATGGCTTGTCTGCAAACAAGCAGAAGCTTCGCCAAAACATAGAAAATAGTCCTGTCATAGTAACATTACTTTCTCCAAAAATTGGTTATCAAAAGTCCGCTGAGCTATACAAAGAATCTCTAAAGACAGGTAAAACAATCAGACAACTTGTAATCTCCAAAGGATTGATGAATGAAAAAGAAGTAAATTTGTTATTGGGATAAAATGGCAAGAATCTGGGTAGAAGCATATGGTTGTTCTGCAAGTTTTGCAGACTCTGAGATGATTTCTGGCCTTATTGTTAATGGTGGTCACATACTTGCTCAGAATAGATCAGATTCTGATTTGAACCTGATTGTCACTTGTTCTGTAAAAGATGCCACTGCAAACAAAATGATACATCGAATTAAAAAAATGAAGTCAAAACCACTTATTGTTGCAGGATGTCTACCAAAAGCTGAAAGAGATACAGTTGAAAAATTTGGTCCTCATGCAAGCATGCTTGGTCCAAATTCAATTGGAAAAACTCTTGATGTTATAGATTTTACATTGAAAGGAAAAAAAAGAGTTGAGCTTGAAGATTATGATATCTCTAAAGTTGGATTGCCAAAAGTCAGACTAAATCCAGTTATCGGAATAATAGAGATTGCAAGTGGGTGTATGAGTGACTGTACTTTTTGCCAAACAAAACTCTCCAAAGGGGATTTGCGTAGTTACCGAATGGGCGATATCGTCAGACAAATTAAGCATGATGTGGATGACGGATGTAAAGAGATCTGGCTTTCGTCCACGGATAATGGTTGTTATGGATTAGACATAGGAACAGACTTGCCAGGCCTAATAACTTCAGTGGCAGAAATAAATCAAGAATTCATGATTAGAGTAGGCATGATGAATCCCATGTATATGCCAAGAATCCGGGATGGCCTCTTGAAGGTATTTGAAAATGACAGAGTCTTCAAATTTCTTCATATTCCTGTTCAAAGTGGCAGCAACAGAGTTCTAAAAGAGATGAAACGCGGTCATACCGCCAAAGTATTTAGAGACACAGCTGAGAAATTCCAAAAAAAGTTTGACAAGTTTACAATCTCAACTGATATCATAGTTGGATTTCCCTCTGAAAGTGAGGACGATTTTGAACAGACGGTAGAACTGGTAAAAGATACCAGACCTGATGTGATAAACCTCTCACGATATAGTGCAAGACCAGGCACAAAAGCTTCTAAAATGAAACAGTTGGAGGTGTCTGAAGTAAAAAGACGAAGTAAGATTGTATTTGAGTTAGCAAAAAAGATAGCCTATGAGAGGAACAAAGAATGGCTAGGTTGGAAAGGCAACGTGTTGTTTGATGAAATCTCAGAAGGCGTAATCAAAGGCAGAAACTTTGCCTATAAACCAGTAGTTATAGATGAGGAAAAAAAAATAGGAGAAAAAATCAAAGTTGAGATCATAAAGGCCACACAATTTGGATTGTATGGAAAAATTCTGAGCTAAAAATTTTTAGATCCAATATAGGATCAAAACTAATCAACAACGTTTTTTAACCTATATGGGAACAAAAGGGAGTTATGGATTTTGAATTGCAAGAACCCGTATTAGTTGTTGGACTTGGTGGGGCCGGATGTAGACTTGCTATAAAAGCCAAAGAAAAACTGAATTCTGAATGTC
>JBGOUS010000069.1:0-5482 GCA_041477675.1 Nitrosopumilaceae archaeon | reverse complement strand
GTTTCATCTGATTATCCACCTTGTATCAAACATGCTATTGATGTACTCGATAAAGGAGAAAACCTGCCGCATTCGGGGAGATTTATGCTTGCTACATATCTAATATCGAAAGGTCAGACTATAGACCAGATTGTTCCTCTGTTTAAGAACGCGCCAGACTATAACGAACGTGTCACAAGGTATCAGCTCGATCACATCGCAGGTTCTTCTGGTAAAGGAACAAAATATGCTTGTCCTTCATGTGACAAGCTTCGAAGTGAAAATCTTTGTTTTGAAATCCCTGAATGTAATGGGATCATAAACCCGATTCAGTTTGGAAAAAAGAGGGCTGTAGATGCTTGAAAAAAATGTGAGACTGGTGAATGACGCATTTAAGGAGTATTACTTTAAACACTTTGAACTGATTCATGTTCCTCCAAGAACTTCGGAGCGGGAATTTGGCTACCAAAGATTCAATGAGGGAATGACAAGACATCTTTCTTTGAAAGATGACAAGGAGCTACGCCTTTTGCTTATGGCGCAGATTCCATCTGATGTTTACTGTTCAAATGCCTATTACTCCTTCCCAAATCTTCCCATGTCAGAAAAGGACTGGAAGGGCGCTGATCTAATTTTTGATATCGATGCAAAAGATCTGAATCTTGATTGTAGACCTAGTCACATGTGTTACAAGTGTAACTCTTGTCAAAGCATTGTAAAACAAGGGATTAGTTGTTCGGTGTGTGGATCTACAAAACTTGAAACGATATCTGTAACATGTCAAAATTGTACATCTGAATCAAAAAATGAAGTATCTAGGCTTCTTGGAATATTAACTGAAGATTTTGGAATCCAAAAGGAAGAGATTCAAATTTACTTTTCCGGAAATGAAGGATTTCATGTATATGTAGTAAATTCTGACTATCAAACTCTAGATTCAAGGGAAAGAGCAGATCTGGCGGACTATATCATGTTTAATGGAATAATACCAGAAACTCTAGGTATGAATAAACAAAACAATTCTAAATCCACACTTCCTGACGTGAATGAAAGAGGATGGCGCGGCAGAGTTGCAAGAGAGCTCTTTGGGTCCAAATCCAAACGTGGAAAGATTATTCAAGAAGTCCTTTCAGGAGGATATTCAAAATTTCAAGCAAACCTTGAAGATTGGAGACCAAAAATAGGAGTAAAAATTGATTCTAAAGTGACTATGGATGTTCATCGAATATTCAGGCTAGAAGGATCGCTAAACAGCAAGAGTGGCCTTTCAAAGATAATGTGTAAAGATTTGGAAAGTTTTGATCCATTTTCCGATGCGTGTCTTCTTGATGATGAGAAAGTTGAGATCATAGCAAACTGCCCAATCTCCTTTAAACTCAAAAATAAAAAATATGGTCCATATGAAAAAGAGAAAATCACGGTTCCAAAATATACAGCTGTTTATATGATATGTAAGGGTATTGCAGATATTAATTAAAAATCAATATTAATAAAATTTTATAAAATTACCTGACACTGGGAGTTTAAATTATACCTGATAATTATCTTCATTATGGAAGTTGGTATGCATGTATCGATTGCGGGTTCCATCGACAAAGCTGTAGATAATGCAGAAACTCTTGGTTGCAGCGCCTTTCAGATTTTTACAAGAAACCCACGTGGTTGGAAAGCAAAACCACTCTCGGATGATGTTATAACTAATTTTAGAGGAAAACTTGCTGCAAGCAAGATTAACAGATTTGCAACGGTAGCTCATATGCCATATTTACCAAATCTATCAACTCCGGAAGAGGATCCTTTTTCAAAATCTTTGGATTCCCTAGTAAATGAGTTGAGGAGATGTAGCAAACTAGGTGTTCCTTATCTTGTAGCTCATCTTGGAAGTCATAAAGGAGCTGGCGATCAGAAAGGGATAGAAAGACTTGTCAAGAGTTTCACAAACGCTGCAAGGGATACACCAAATGATGTGATGATGCTTTTAGAAAATACAGCTGGACAGAAAAACAGCGTGGGTTCTGACTTTGAGCAGCTCGCTTCTATTTTTTTCCAGCTCAAGCCAGCAAAACGGTTTGGCATTTGCCTAGACACATGCCATGCATTTGCAGCAGGATATGACTTGCGAAGCGAAAAGACAGCCATATCAACATTAGAACAGTTTGAAAAGTTCATAGGCACAGAACACCTCAAGATAGTGCATCTTAATGACTCAAAGGGAGAGATTGGCTGTAATATAGACAGACATGAACACATAGGACTGGGAAAGATTGGAGAGACCGGTCTTACTCATGTTGTAAAATTTGCCAATTCTAAAAAGATTCCAATAATTTTGGAAACGCCAATAGATGACAGGCGTGACGACCGTGGAAACATAAAAAAAGTAAAGGAATTGGCAGAACTGTAAGTGATTGGTTGATACACAATGAATTATGATCAGATAATGCAGCTTGCATTAGAACGTGGATTTTATTTTCCAAGCTGTGAAGTATATTCTGATGCACAAGCTGGTTTTTGGGAATATGGACCTTCTGGAGTAAGTTTCAAAAACAAATTTGTAGAACTGTGGAGGCGCGAATTTGTCAGAAGAGACAGAATGATGGAGATCGATGGTTCGCAGATAATGTCACAGTCCGTCTTCATGGCATCTGGACATCTTGCTAGCTTTACAGATCCCATCGTAAGCTGTGAGAAATGCAAGTCTATTTTCAGAGCTGATAAATTAATTACAGAGATTGCCTCGATTGTAGTTCCTGAGAGTGCAGATCTTTCTGAATTTGATAAGATAATTATGGAAAAAAATCTGGTTTGCCCTAAATGTAAAGGCAAGTTCAATGAAGCTCACAAATTCAACATGATGTACAAGGTAGGAATTGGCCCAGAATCAGAACCCGCCTATCTTAGACCAGAGACATGCCAATCCATCTTTGTGGATTTTCCAAGACTCTATAAAACAATGCGAGGTAAGCTGCCATTAGGAATTGCACAGATCGGCAAGAGTTTTAGAAATGAAATTTCACCACGCCAAAGTCTTCTTAGATTGAGAGAATTTTACCAGGCGGAAATTGAGATATTTTGTAACCCAGACAAGCTGAACGACCTTGAAAAATTTTCTGAGGTTGAAAACACAGAGATCAGAATAATGGTTAGCGACACTGTCAAAACAATATCGTGTAAAGATGCTTTGGACTCAGGAATTTTACCAAACAAGCTTGTCGCATATTATCTAGCCTTACTGACAGAGTTTTACCAAAAAACTGGCATTGATATAACAAGGAGTAGATTTAGAAAACTGGGAGAAAAAGAAAAGGCGTTTTATGCATCGATTGCTTTTGATTTTGAAGTAGAAACTACAACAGGATGGTTGGAGCTTGTAGCATGCAACTATAGGTCAGATTACGATTTGAAAAGTCATGCCAATACAAGCAAGGAAAAATTTGAAGTATTAGATAATGATGTGAAAGTACTTCCACATGTGTTTGAGCTCTCCATGGGCATAGACAGGAGTCTTTACACCATACTGGAGCATAGTTTTCGCGAGGACAAGGAGAACGACAGGGTTGTTCTTTCCCTTAAGCCTTATCTTGCGCCAGTTCATGTTGGCATACTGTCCCTTGTAAAAAAAGATGGTCTTTCAGAAAAAGCTGAAGAGGTTTTTTCAAAACTTAAACGAGATTATGATGCGTTTCTGGATCATTCTGGTGCAATAGGAAGGAGGTACAGGCGACTAGACGAGGTAGGAGCACCATTGGCCATTACGGTAGATCATCAAACTCTTCAAGACGATACGGTCACAATTAGGATGCGCGATTCTATGAATCAAGAAAGAATCAAGATTTTGGAGCTTGACTCGTATCTTGCGAGAAATGTTGCTTATCCATAACTGCAAAACAGAGAAGAATGTTGGACAAAAACATCTTCACGTTAATGTGTACAATTAGTACTGAAATAAATTTCTCATAATCTTTTCATATATAAAGAGATGGTAAAATTATGAAACGCACAAAAATGCTTGTTAATTTAGATCAAGAAATTATCAAGTGTAAAAGATGTCCAAGACTTTTAACATATAGAAATTTTATGTTTATTGGAAAGAATGGGGTTTGAGTTTGCTTCGGTGTTTGTTAACAGAAAATATGGAAAGTCAAAGATGTGATTTAATGAATCGAATCTAAAGTTCGATATAAAAAGTGGACGTAATCGCCAGTCTTCCCATTGCGAGTTCCCCTACTCGTATGTTGATTGTGACGATACTCCGGAGGGTGATGGAACTGATGGGAATCTATCGCCAATCTGTTGTTCTGCAACTGCAGATGCTTCTTGTAGAATCTTATCTGTTTCTTCGTTAGATACATCAGACTCTACACTAAAGTCTCCACCTGCTAGCGAATCCATCATTAGTCCATTGAGTGTCTGTGTCATAGAGTTAAGTTCTGCGTCTGCCTCAGGCATGAACCTTCCAAGGGATGATTTGAGTCCCTTCATGGTTTGCATTGCTGGTGCTATAGCTACCATTGCATCTCCAAGATCATGGATGGTAGTTAGACGTAATTGTACTTGTTCTAATGCCATTCTTGCATTGCCTAACATCTTTGTGACCTTTCTAATTTCTGCTAACTCGTTGGACAAAACTCTGCTCGTACTAGCATCGTGTTGTTGCATTGCGGCTACGATTCGTTTGAAAAGCTGTGCGTCGCGTTCTCTTAGCTTTCCTAACATAGAATCCATCTTCGATATTTGACCCTGTAATTTGTTCACAGCGCCTTCAATTCTGGGTTTGAGGGCTCCCTGTGGTTTTACAGCGTCATGTATTTTTTCGTTTAAACCTCTGGTCTCTTGACGAGTCCAGGTTTTATCGAAGCCTGTCATGAGTGGTAGTTTAAAATTTGCTTCTTAATGTCGGGTGTATATTATCATCAACATTAGGCTAAATTTAGCTCACAAAATGTAAATCAGGCACATATTTTTTTAACACTATGCCAAGAATTGCAGTTTTTGATTCTGGTTTTGGTTCTCTTTCCATCATCAAACCAATACAAAAAAAGATCAAGTCAGAGATCATCTATTTTGCAGACCAAAAGAATTTCCCATATGGTACAAAATCTATTTCTGAACTTGAAAAAATAATAAAATCAACTATCATCAGGTTAGAAAAAAAATTCGAGCCCGATATAATAATTATCGGATCAAACACCCCGTCATTGTTACTAAAAAAAATCACAAAGCCAAAGATCATCGGGGTTTATCCACCACTAAGACAAGCGGTCAACAAAACAAAATCACATTCCATAGCTATACTTGCAACCAAATCAGTCATAGAGAGCAATGCATTAAGAAATTTCATCAAAAAAAATGTACCAAAAAAAGTTACGGTGAATCCAATAAATGCGTCTCCGCTCGTAGAGCTTGTTGAGTCAGGCAAATTTATTTATGACAAGAAGTTTTGCAAGAAAAAGATAGAAGCGGTTTTATTTAAAAAAATTGCAACCAATAATGTTGATGTTGTAAC
>JBGOUS010000144.1:0-3533 GCA_041477675.1 Nitrosopumilaceae archaeon | reverse complement strand
CAGCGACTCTAGTCTCTGAGAATAATTGTGTAATAGTTTTTTTCCTTTTTTTATCGCAAATTCATCACTTGTAAGACCGATAATAACTTTAGATGAGATAGAAAATCCCTTTTGTAACAATACAAAGTGTCCTTTGTGTATTATATCAAATGTTCCTCCAAGTGCAACTATTTTGAATTTAGACATACAGATACTTTGTTTTCTTTTAGATTTACTTTACTTTACAAGCATCAAGTTGATATCATGACTTGGTTCAGCAAGTGCTACGGCATTTGGATCCCATACATATACCTCTGCAAAGAAGGTTCCTTGGTTTTCTGGGACCCAGTTTACTG
Source organism: Nitrosopumilaceae archaeon (assembly GCA_041477675.1). Classification (GTDB taxonomy): domain Archaea; phylum Thermoproteota; class Nitrososphaeria; order Nitrososphaerales; family Nitrosopumilaceae; genus UBA8516. The sequence goes on along the minus strand of JBGOUS010000144.1, from coordinate 3,198 downwards.
AAATTTCCTGTTTTTCCATTCCATGAAATGTGCCTTGTGCCGTTCCTATGAATTCAATTGGTGCTGCATCGGTTTCATTTTGTGTATGTTTTTCAGTTCCAACTTGTTTTATCTGCACATAGCAAACAAATGGTTGTTCAGATTGTTCAGATGCATATTTTATCCATATTTCACTAGTTATTTTGACCGGACTTCCAACAGGTATTGTAGAATACTTGTTTCCTATTAGGTCAGTAACTGACACGTTATTTATGGTAACAAGTTTTGTAAGTGAACTTATCGATGTTTTCACATTTGTAATATCAATTAATGCAGATTGATAATTATCTGACTCTGCGACAAGTTTGAATGACTTTGTAATTGAGTTAGGGGTAGAACTTATGGTAAAGACAGATGTCTTTCCAACACCAATATCATCTGGTTGTGGCGTTGCAGTTGCAATACCAACAACTCTTCCAAATGCGTCATATGAAAGCAAATAGATTGTTGTACTGCTTGTAAGTATAGTTCCATGATTGATTATAGTTCCTGAAAGTATAAGCTGGTCTGAAATTTCTAGAATTCCAGGAGTTATTACTAGTACTTGCTGTCTTGCAGGAGAGGAATTGAATCCTGTTAAATTGACTGATATGTCAGTTATGGACGGATCCTGTTTTGAACTGATAGAAAATGGTGCTTTTCCTCCAGCTGGAATAACTTTGAGTAATGTCGTACCAGTCTTGTATTCGAGCATTTTTCCAGCTCCATCATAAAATGAAACTCCCAATTTTACACCAGTAACTGGAAATGTATTTTTGTTTTGTACCTCGCCTATAACTATAGTAGAACCATCTTCTGCCTTGTAGCTGTAAGGAGTTAAGACTTGGACAGTCAAAGTGTCATTTGATTTGGTGTATTGTGCCCATGAAAGACTAGATGGGAAAATACAAAGAGCTAACAATATAGCAAAAACGATTGCTTTCATACAGATACTTTTCAAAAGTGATTAATCATATACTGTATATCATAATCTAAACAACGTGGACTAGAAGGTTTTACCAACTTACGTTTGGACATAAAATAATAAAAAGAAAACAAAGATGTTAGAACATCTATTTTTTGGACTTCATAGCGGTAATTGCTAACCAGTATACTAGACCTGGTGCTAATCCCACTATCATAGGAATGAAAACTGCTATTTCTTCTGATGGCATTTAATTTCCCTATACAGCAGAGAACCAAATGATATTTAAATCCATCTTTCATAGGCGTGAATTCATCATATTTTAACAGATGGACTGGTGGGGATTTGAACCCCAGACCCCCCGCGTGCAAGGCGGGTATTCTACCGCTGAACTACCAGCCCATCAATAGGGAATTCAAGGCGTGTGGATTTTAATTGTTCCCTTTGTTTAGGTAAAGATTTTATTGATATGGTTAAAACAATTTTTTATGGTATTGTTAAAATCTGAAGTTGTCTTAAAAACCGGTGACAGGGCGCCCGACTTTGAGCTTTTTGGAATAGATGGCATGAAGCATAGACTCTCAGAATACAAGGATTACACAGGATTACTGGTAGTTTTCATGTGTAACCACTGCCCCTATGTCAAGGCAAAAACAAAAGCAATAGTTGAACTTTATGATAAATTCAAAGATAAAATTGCAATTATAGGGATTAATAGCAATGACCCTACAAACTATCCTGATGATAGTTTTGAGAACATGAAAAAGTTTGCTAAGGAAAAAGGGATCAAATTTACATACCTTGTCGATGAAACTCAGCAAGTTGCAAAGAGATATGGAGCTGTTTGTACTCCAGATCCATTCCTTTTTGACCAAGACAGGAAACTTATCTTTCATGGCAGAATAGATAATGCATTGGGGCCAGAGGACATTGCTACAGAAAAAACAATGATTATCAACATAGAAAAGTTCCTACAGGGAAAGAAGGTAGAGAAGGACTTTGACCCATCCATGGGTTGTTCTATCAAATGGAAAAGCCAGCAAACTTAAATGACCGTTGGCTTGAAAAATTTTTGGGCCGATAGCTCAGCTTGGCTGGAGCGTTCGACTGATAAACTTATTCAGATATCGAAAGGTCGTGGGTTCGAATCCCATTCGGCCCATTTTTTAATAGAAAAGACTTATCTTATTCAGAACCTACGGACGGACAGTGGCTGATGAAAGAGAAATTCGTTAAAGTCGGTGCCAATAAGATTAGATATCTTGAGGAAGATGGATCCGATGGCAATGTTCTTCTCATTCATGGTCTTGGAGCTTCCGCCGAAAGATGGACACAGGTAATTCCACATCTTAGCAAAAAATACCATGTAATTGCCCTTGATCTCATAGGTTATGGCTTTAGCGATAAACCATCTGTGGATTACACACCAGCGTTTTTTTCACAGTTTATTTTTGATTTTCTAAATACAATTGGAATCACTAAAACAAGCATGATTGGATCGTCACTTGGTGGCCAAATTGCTACCGAGTGTGCAATAACTCAAAGCAAAATGATTAAAAAAATAGTCCTGGTGTCTCCTTCTGGAATCATGAAGCAATCTACACCTACTTTAGATGCATACATGCTAGCTGCTTTATATCCAACACAAGATGGCACAAAGACTGCCTTCCAGATGATGGCTGGAATTCGCAAGGAAATTGATTCTGATACTATTAACGGTTTTATCCAACGAATGACACTCCCAAATGCAAAAATGGCTTTCATGTCTACAATTTTGGGCATCAGGAATGCTGTCCCCCTATCAGAAAGACTTGCAAAGATTTCTGCCCCTACTTTAGTAGTATGGGGAAAACAAGATACTCTAATTCCTATCGCTTATTCAAAGGACTTTGTTTCTTCCATCAAAAATTGCCAATTCGTAGAAATGGAGAGTTCTGGTCATACTCCATATGTTGAAGAGCCAGAAAAATTCTCTGAAATTGTGCTCAAATTTTTGAATCAGTAAGTGGTCACATTTACCAGATAATACCAATATGATTATATAGATAAATAGATAAAAAAAACCCATGACAGGCAATAGAAACCAATATGATCCAGCAACCATGTTCAAAGAATGGATACAAAAAAGCGGAAAATCCCAGATGGAATTTATGAAGGCGTTTGGGGACATGATGGGTCAACAAAAGCAAGAATTTGATCCGGTGGAGACGTTAAAAGAGATTGCAAGTAAAGGAGTAAAGGTTCAGTCAGAAGCT
>JBGOUS010000175.1:0-3059 GCA_041477675.1 Nitrosopumilaceae archaeon | reverse complement strand
CACGTGTTCTGTGGATTCTGTCAATGGTATTTGTATTACTTCTTTCTTGATCAAAAATTGAATCGACTGGGCAAACACAGTATCATTAATTTTTTCCTCTGACCACAATCTAGCTGTGTCTTTTATCCAGGATGGTATCAGAATAGTTTCGCTGTAGACATTGTGAAATCCCGTCATCATTAGAAAGAGTGCAATTAAAATCGCTACAGATTTCATACATGTAAATAACAATCAAGATTTAATCTAGTTTCAGTTTTTAGCTAAATCCTGCACCAAATTTATCGCCATCTTGTAGAAGATCAACGGAATCTGCGTTTTTTAATTTCAAATACAAAAAAGCTTCATTGACTAGCTGTTCTGCGGATTCACCAGTAATCTTAAAATTAGTTTTTATGAAATCATAATATCTCTGTAGTTTCTTTGGATTTTGTTCGTCAAGTGAGGTTTTATCATTAACAATTAATGAGGCTACTTTTTCAATTTGAGAATCATATTCAAAATCACTCATGAATACACATCGCCATTCAACCTTTTAAGGAATTGTGATCAATTGTATATGAATTCACAGAATCATTACCAATGATGAAAATTTACCGTTTTACTTATATCTTAATTAAAATTCAAAAATATCATGAAACGGATTGAAGCATTTGTGCAAACCGATAAAACAAGCCTAGTTGTAGATGCAATAAAAAAAAATGGTGCAAAAGGTCTGACAGTATTTTCTGGAAAAGGTCAAGGCAGGGGAGAAAGGCCGATGGTCGAGAGTTCACGTGGAACAAGAAGACAAGTTGCTGAATACAATGATGTGGACTCTATTGTCACCATTGTTGAAGAATCTAAAGCTGATGCAATCATAACTGCAATAATTAGTGCTGCTGGGACTGGTTCTAAAGGAGATGGTAAGATTTTTGTTTCTACAGTTGATGACGTGATAGATATAGGCAGTAAGCAAAAAGGTCCAAATGCACTTTAACTAGTTTTTTGCCTCTTGATTATTTTATTTCTCAGTTTATAATTACTGATTTTATGTTAACAAATTCTTTCAGTCCATAATTTGATAACTCTCTTCCTATCCCAGAGTTTTTAATTCCACCAAAAGGCATTCTTGGATCTGAGATTACCATTGAATTTACAAAGACCATTCCAGCTTCGATGTCTTTTGCAAGATTATTTTCTCTTGCAAAACTATCTGACCATATACTTGCGCCAAGACCAAACTCTGTATCATTTGCAAATCTTATAGCTTCAACGTGATCTTTTGCAGACAGTATTGGTGCCACTGGACCAAATACCTCCTCTCTTGAAATAGGCATGTCGGGTTTTACATTAGACACCACTGTCGGGTTAAAGTAGAATCCTGTTCTTTCTGGCACATCTCCACCCATTAGAACTTGGGCACCTTTGAGAGATGATCTGCCTATCTGATTCATAATTACGTTCCTAGAGTCGTCTCTCACAAGTGGACCTATTGTGGTTTTTGGGTCTAGTGGATCGCCAATTATTTGTGCTTGTACATTTTCTATGTATTTTTTTGTAAACTCTTCAACAATACTTTGTTCAACAATGAATCTTTTTGCAGCAATACAGCTCTGACCATTATTAAGAAATCTCGAGGCAACACCTACTTTGGCTGCTTCATCAATGTTTGCATCCTTTAATACGATGAATGGATCGCTTCCTCCAAGTTCTAAAATAAATTTGTGCAAGTTCTTGCTTGCAATTTCAGCCACTCTAATTCCAGCTTTTGTGCTACCAGTGATTGACACTGCATCTACATTTGCTTTTGCCAAAGCCTCACCTGTAAGATAATTTCCTGTGATATGTCTGAAAACACCTTTTGGAAATCCAATGTCTTCCAAGGCTTGTTGAATCACGTTTCCAGCTTCAATACAAACACTAGAATGTTTTAGAACTACAGTATTTCCTGCAAGCAAAGCTGGAACACAAAACCTAAGAACTTGCCAAAATGGAAAGTTCCATGGCATTATGCATCCAATAACACCCAGAGGATCAAATTGTACATAGCTATCTTTGGCATCAGTTTGTATACTTTCTCGTTCTAGAAATTTTTTTCCATTATCAGCATAATAGTTACATACCCAACTGCATTTTTCAACCTCTTTAATTGATTCTGAAATTGGTTTTCCCATCTCGTTTGTAATTATAGTAGCGTATTCCATCTTTCTTTGCAAAAGCATGCTAGAAAGATTTCGCAAAAGTTTAGCACGTTCTGAGATGTCAAACTTTTTCCAGATTTTTTCATAAACCATTCTAGAATGGTTTACTTCTGCATTTACTTGTTCTTCAGAGAGTGAATCGTATTCACCTATGATCTGTTCTGTTGCCGGATTAATGGTTTGGATTTTCAATACTTCACCTGTCTTTATTGCAGATATAAGTTTTGACATTAAAAACCAATAGCAACCAATCATTACCAATAGCTATATATAACCAGACCAATAAATGGAACACATGAGCAAACCAACAAGCACAACTTCAAAGGACATTTTTGATGTCTGTAAGGGTAGCTTTGAAAAGATTAAAGGTCATGTGGAAAAAGTAACTCCGCAGTATCTACAATCATTTTCTAACCTACAGCAAGAATACTTTGGAATGTGGACGAACTTTGTCAACTCTACATTAGCCATCCAACAGCAATATGCTAACAAGATTGGTCTAAGCACAAACACAACAGAACCAGTCACTAGAGTGGTACAAGATTCAACAGATGAAATCATCAAAGTACTTGATGTACAAAACAAAATTGTACAGACTGCACTTGATGCAACAAAACAAAATCTTAAAACAATAAACGAGAATGCGACGGCATTTGCAGAGTTAAATCATAACATCGTTAACTCTTGGCTGTCCACTTGGACTAAAAATTAAGATTTTTTCCTTTTTCTTTATTTTAATAGAATTCATCTAGAACATATAATGAAAAACCGAATTTTTTCATTAATGCGATCCATTTTGATGCTAGAAAACACTTTAATTAAACAAAAATTGCGTTGAGTGTAGATTCAGTGGTTTAATTGAGTCAGGATATCATAAAT
>JBGOUS010000163.1:0-3260 GCA_041477675.1 Nitrosopumilaceae archaeon | reverse complement strand
GGATTTTGTTCATTTTTTAAACTCTGAAAATTTTGATTTCAAAAAATAATACCAAAAATGGAAACATTCATTTGATAATTTCGTACAAAAAAAATCCAAAAATGGAAACAGTTACTTGATAATTGTTACTACCCTTTAAATAGACTTTTGTGATGTTTTGTGATATATGATAGAATCATCGATTAAAGTAAGGACTGGAGTTCCAGGATTGGATTCAATAATGTCTGGAGGATTTAGAGAAGGAAAAACAATTGTTTTGTCAGGTCCACCAGGTAGTGGAAAGACCACATTTGGAATGCAGTATCTTTATTCTGGGGCAAAAGATTTTGATGAGCCAGTAGTATATGTTACTTTAGCTGAAAGTCCACGTGAAATAAAAAATGATTTTAAAATGTACGGCTGGGACATTCAAAAACTCATCGATGATGGAAAGATGTTAATTATTGATGCTAGGCCATTTAAGATGGAAGAAGGCTTTGTAGAATTAGATGACTCTCTTTATCGTGGAGAAACACTTCCATTTATGCACTTGACACAACTGATTATAAGCAGCATTAAACGATTAGGCGCAAAACGCCTTGTTGTAGATTCTCTTACCGTACTTGCAATGCAATATGCAAACAAGTTCTACGTTCGGCAGGGATTACAGGGAATGCTCCAGGCTTTGGAAGACAGGAATTGTACCTCAATATTAATATCAGAAAGTGGTACTGCTGAGAAGATCCCACCTGAATGGTATGTCGCTTCTGGGATTATTCTACTACATCACTCACAAAAAGAAAACGCTATGGAACGAACCCTTCAGGTTCTTAAAATGAGAGGAGTCCGTCATAGTGAACAAATTTACCCTATAAAGCTTAGTGATACAGGATTACAACTGGTGCATCCACGACTGACGCCCTAGTTTAGAGGTATATTCCTTTAGATTTAGGCCAGATAGAATTAAACAATAGTCTCATTGATTGAACCATTGCAGTAGAGTCGGTCCACATTGCCATAGCGTTTTGTGTAGACTGGTTTGCATTTTTCATAAAGAAAATTAGTTCCTCATCCCTGATTATGAAACAGATCTCATCTGTGATGTCAGGTGGCATTAATTTTATATCTGTTTTATTGGCTTCATCAAATATGTAAAGTGTTTTTTCAGAACACGATGTAATGATTTTAACTTCAGATTTAACATCATTTAATGGTGCTAAGAAATCCGAATGATAAAATCTTAGAAAATCTTTTTCAGAACCTAAGATAAGAATTTCTTCTGATGGTTTGGTAATCATTTCATGTATTTTACTATTAATTTGATTTATGCCCTGTAACATCTGGAACTTGTCTTCTTTTGCTTCAATAGGACCTGTCTTAAAATCTGGAATGCCATTCCATAATTCTACTATGTTTTTTTCTTGCTTTTCTAACGATTTTACTCTTTCTTTTTCTGCATTTACTAGGACCCAGACTGCTTTGTCAAGTGGTAACGCTGAAAATCTGATTGGGTGTTGAAATGTTGCAGAAACTATTCCCTTGTTTTGTAATGTAGTAAGCAAATGATAAGTTTCGGTTCTTGGTATTTTTAATGCTCTACATGCTTCCGGAGCAGTTTTTGAACCATATTTTCCCAAAAATATGTAGACCTTCGATTGATTTGCAGTAAGACCAAATTTTGATAACTCGTCTTTTAGTTTCTCTAGGGACATTTTGTAATCATACATTCCTGAATCTGGAGTTGAATCAAATGCTGTCATTTCTATTTGTTCGTGGTTCATTTTATTTCCCGTGTATTTCGTAGAATTGTTGGTGGGATATAATGTGCGCGAGTTAGCTAATTTTGATCGTTCTGATCGTTTAAGTGATCGCGTATCATTATTATTTTCAATAGATTCATCTGTATTATGTATATTATTCAATTCTTCTGAGGATATTTTATTAGATTTAGATTGTTCCACTTTATTCGACTCCTATATTTGAGATCGACTCGTAAGCGAATTTGACTCCTGATTCGTTTGATTTTTCGAAAGTCCCCTCAAATGACATTTCATGTTTCAAAAGACTTGCGCATGTAATGTCATGTTTGAGATCTTTTGAAACAAGTCCACTCCTTGCTTCATTGGCCTTTTGTGTTTTCTCAATCATTGATTTTGATTCTTCTACTGATTTGAAATAGTATGTAGGTTCTCCTATTGATCTAAATCCTTCACAGACTCTAATGATGCGAGTATAAATCAAGTTAAATTTTTTCTCTTGTTTCTTTAGGTGCTCTTTCCCCTGTTGGCCCTCTGATAATTCAAGTTGTTCTTCCATCTCTATAACTTTTGAAGATTCATCAGTTTCACTGGATCTCATTTTTAAACTAAATAGTTGTAATGGTTCACTTGGTTCTTTTCCTAGATCTGTAAGACAGGGATCTAGTGATGACTGTAATTCATTAACTGAATAAAACTGAATCAATTTTTCATTCTGCATTAACTTTCAACTCTCTCAATATGTCTTGATTTATCATCCATATCATTGTCATCAACGTTTGTGTGTGGTAATTGTTTTAGTTTTGCCGTTGCACTCTTTAAGAATGAAACTCTTCTATTTTTGTAAATTCTATCAGCTCTTGCCATGCTGATTAATGCTGGAGTGCCATACCTTAAGATATTTGTTATCTCTTCTAATGAAAATTGATCTAGCCTTTTCGTTTCTGATTTGAAGTTTGGCTTTATTATCACAATGTCAAGTGATGGAGTAAGTACAGCTCTTGAACCTGGTGGGAGGTTCAAAAGTTCTGGATATAAATCGACTGAAAAACCAAGAAAATTTGTTATTACTTTTAAAGAATTGTATACATCATCTATTACGTTTACTTTTTCCTTATCTAATTCGTATACCTGAACTGCTTCATCTATCAGGGTTTCCATTGTCTTTATGACTTCTACTAGATCATCGTCCATGTCTGTATCATTAGATGACATATTGGTGAAAAGGGGGTTTTTAATATAAAGAAGTTGCGTATGTAAAAAAACAAAATTACAACCTAAACGGTTGCCTCTATTTCGATCTTTTCGAGAAATTCTTCATCAAAGGCGACTTATATTAAAAATGATATCTCCAATGAAAAGTTGTATTATAAATCCTGCAGTGATGTAAAGTATGTATGGTATACCCGGTGTGACCCATGTATTTGGTTTATTGCAAAACTCTGTGTTTTCAGCATGATGTAAAGCAAAATCAAGCTTTTTATGATTTCCTTCTATTCTCTCTATTGAAAAACTATATTTTGG
>JBGOUS010000019.1:0-9775 GCA_041477675.1 Nitrosopumilaceae archaeon | reverse complement strand
TCAGGAAATTGGATTAGATTATTTGCAAAGACGTATCGATGTTGTAAAAGAACGTATTACAAAATGGAAAGATTTCATTTTAAATCAAAAAAATTCTGATCATAAAATCCAGGTCTCACATACTGATACAGACATGTTAAGTATTACTTTTCCAATTCATTTTGAATCCCCTGTTTCGTTAGAGAAAAAACTTTTGACTGCAGAACTTGAAATCACTTTAAATTCTTTACACGAAAAGGGATTGTTGTAAAGATTTTGTTCTTTTTGAAAGGACAACATAGGATATGACAGATAATAACAAAATTATTCCAGAACCTAGCGGAAATTCTGGAACTGCGGTATATTCTTCTGATTCTATCATGAGAGAATAGTTTGTAGCTTTTTGTGATTGAGATTTATCATGTACGGATACAAGAAATGGTATAATTCCGCCTGCTTTGAGATATTCTGGCTCTGTATACGATTTGCTTGCAGCTACAACCTTGCCTTCTTTATCATATAGGGTTGCAATTACGACTATGCTGTTTGCAGTTCTTTGATCATGGTTTGTAATTGTGCCGCTTATGATAAAATTATCAAGCATATCGCGCTTGGCATTTGATGATAGTATTTCAAGTGATTCTGTTTTATATTCTGCTGGTTTGTATTTTATATCAGCTGAATACCGATAGATTTGTGGAATAATGTTGTTGGTAAATATTAAATCAAACGGACTTTTTTTTCCAGGCATTATGGTTTCAAGAATTGAATCAGCAGTCATCATACCAAGAATCTTATCATGTAAGTCATAGAATGTAGCAGTAACGACTATTTGGTTTAAGGGCACTGGAGTATTGTTTGCGATTTCACCAACTATGTGTAATACCCCCTCTTCGTTGACATATTGTTGGTCATTTACTATAGACACTTGAGCCCACGCACTAGAAAATACAAGTGATAATGAAACTATACTTACAACGAGAAGCCTCATCTCACAATTCCATCGTACAATTCCTAATTAAATAACTTATGGTGTGTACCCATTTTTTGCAGCATTATATGAAGCCAATGCACTAGTTTCGTATTCAAATGATTGTTGTAAAATCTCATCTGATCTTATTTTTGTAGCGTTATCGCCTGTTTCAATCCATTCTTTTAAGAGTTTGTCACTTTCAATCTGGGTTTGTGTTGAGCTTTTGAAAAGTTCCACGGATGAGGTAAAAGCTTGTGGAGGTGTCAGACTATCATATCTTTTCAGTATTTTTTCTAGGTTTATAAGGTGGTTTTCAGAAATTTGTAGCATCTCTTGTTTTGTCAATCCTCCTTCTTGCCAGACAGTAAAGTTTGATTCATACTCTGAGGTCTGTTTTTTAAGATCTGATTGAATTTGTTCAAGATTATTGCCAAACCCCTGTCCAGAAATCTTGGCATGCTCCACAAAATAGCTGGCGTAAATCACAAGTCCAATTATTACAGCTCCTACTATTATTACAAAATACAATCCTTTCTTACTTGATTGGACAGGTTTCTTCTTCATACTGAGATTTTTTATATCGGAGATAAATCTATTCTGTATTTCTAGTCGATATATGTTCCATTAGCATCAGCTTTTAATTCTATTATCATAACACTGCCACTGATAAATGAGTCATTTCTAACTGTGCGAACACGTCCCACCTCAAGATGATATGGCCATATGTCTACTACCACTGTTCCTACCTCAACATTTTCCGGCGCATCTGTTAATTTGATGTCTTCCTTCCTGATCCCATGATCTACTAATTTTTTTATACAATGATTAAGCAGTGGCTCAGGTAGTCCGTGGTTTATTGCCCAAACAGTGCCATTATATTCTATGTTTGTCAATTCCAGTTTGATTTCGTTTCTTCTATAATTATCCTTCGGAAATGCTTCGACAAACCAAAGAAAAAAACTAGCGGTAATTACATAATATTGAGTGACTACCCTTCAGGATTTACTATTCTGAGTGTCATCGTGCTTATTACTCTGGATATGTTTCTGATTCCATATGAGACTGCTTTATCAAAATCCTCTTGAGTCTTAGCTTGAATTTCTGCTATGAGATCATAAGAACCAAATGTAACATAAGCTTTTTTGATCTCTGGAATTCGTTTAAGCTCCTCCAAAACATATTCTTCTGTTCCAAGGTCGCAGTTGATCAAAACATATCCAAGATGCATGTTGTTCTTTTTACGTATTTGTTACTTAACTTTGTCTGTAATGATAAAAGCCAATGAAGGGATTTGGACCCTCGACCTTCTGATTACAAGTCAGATGCTCTAGCCAGGCTGAGCTACATTGGCATAAGGTAAAGGGAAAATTTGGATGGTTTAAAATGTTATCAATAAACCAAAGCTTAAATTAATTATATCCAAACAACTCAACATGCCTTCCTTCCAAGTTAGCGTGATTATAGAAAATAAACCACAGATAAACGATCCAGAAGGGGAGACTATATTGCATGATCTGATTCTTAAAGGGAACAATTCATCAATAAAGAAAATTCGTTCTGCCAAGATGTTAAAATTCGAAGTTGATGCAAAAAACAAGAAAATAGCCGAAAAAACTGTAATGGATCTCTGTAATGAATTTAGAATTTACAACCCGTTAGTAAGCCGTGTATCTATTGAAACCTTAGAAGTCTAACCGCTTTTTACTATTTTGCGTTTTAAAGCAGTAAAATCTTCCAGTGCGCCATCTATGAGGAGCTTGCTTCTAAGATGCCTTGCCAAATCTGTTTCTGTTATTATTCCAACAAGTTTGTTATCCTCTAAGACAAGCAACCTACGTATGTTATTATTTATCATCTTCTGAATGGCGTCTTCTATGGGTGTCATTGGTTCAACCCAGCGGAATTTCAGAGACATTATCTCAGAAAGCTGTACATCTGAACTTTTCCTATCTGTAGTTAATACCTTGCGTGATAGATCTCTTTCTGTAACAAGTCCGATTGGATTACCATCTTTTATTACCACTAATGAACTGACCTGTTTTTCTGACATTAAAAGTGCCACATCCTTTGCTGTTTTATTATGATCTATAGTGATGACATTGCGAATCATTATATCGCGAACGTGTGTCATATCTACTATCAAAAAGAAATTGAATAAAAACGATTTCATTCGATTCAATTTAATAATGCTAACAAGATAAGAAAATTGTGAAAGTAGGCATTGTAGTTTTTCCAGGAAGTAACTGCGATCGAGATATGCAACATGTCCTTACTGATGTTTTTAAACTAAATACAGAACTTTTATGGCATGAACAAGAACTGTCTAAGAATATTGATGCCATCGTTCTTCCTGGCGGATTTTCATATGGTGATCGACTTAGAGCTGGAGTCATAGCCGCACATAGTCCAGTTATTGCTGGCATAAAAAAAATGGCAGAAAAAGGAATGCCAATACTTGGTGTATGCAACGGATTTCAAATCCTAGTTGAAGCAGGTCTTTTACCTGGCGCACTTCTCAAAAATATATCACTTAATTTCATGTGCAAATGGACTGAACTCATAGTAAAAAATAATAAAACACCATTTACTAACAAATTTAAGATAAATCAAAAAATTCCAATCCCGATTGCTAATGGTGAAGGAAGATACTATGCAGATAAAGAAACTCTAAACTTACTCAAGAAAAACAATCAAATAGTTTTTACATATTGTGAAGAAATAAACGGTTCATCTAATAACATAGCAGGCATATGTAACAAAAAAGGAAATGTAGTAGGGATGATGCCTCATCCTGAAAGAGCCGCCGAATCAATTATAAATCCAAAGAATTCCAAACCGGCTTCAATGATTTTTGAATCTCTTTTGACTACTATGGGTATTGCATAATGAGCCTGACCACACAAGAATACTCTTTTCTTGAGAAAAAAATTGGGCGAAAGCCAAATCCGCTTGAATTGCAAATAATTGCAGCAGAGTGGTCAGAACACTGTTCATACAAATCATCAAAAAAACATTTAAAAATTCTACCAAAAGAAGGCAAACGAGTTATTTCAGGACTAGGATATGATTCTGGTGTACTTGATGTTGGGGATGATTATGTTGTTACAGTTCACATAGAAAGTCATAATCACCCTTCTGCAGTAGAACCATATGGTGGAGCTGCAACTGGTGTTGGGGGTGTTATACGAGATATCCTATCAGCTGGTACGCGACCAATTGCTATACTTGATGGATTGCGCTTTGGAAATATAGAAAAAGATAATCATGCAAAATGGCTTTTCAAAAACGCAGTACGCGGAATAGCAGATTATGGTAACTGTCTTGGAATTCCTACGGTAGGTGGAGAAATAGAGTTTGATAATTGTTTTAAAAACTATGCATTAGTTGATGTCGCAGCAATCGGATTTGGGAAGAAAAATAAACTTATCAAAAACAGAGCAGACAAAGATGATTTTGTAGTTTTAATTGGCGGTTCTACTGGGCGTGACGGTATGGGTGGCTCACAATTTGCATCAAACACATTAGAATCAGAAAATCGTTCCGCGGTTCAAATTCCTGATCCATTTATTGAAAAACTAGTCATCGAAGCAGTACTTGAGGCTAGAGACAAAGGATGCATAAAAGCAATGAAAGATTTGGGGGGCGGTGGGCTTTCATGTGCAATATCTGAAACCGCAGATGCACTCTCTATTGGAATTGAACTGGATGTGGCACGAGTACACAAAAGAGAAGATGGTATGTCCCCAACTGAGATAATGATTTCTGAATCTCAGGAAAGAATGCTTGTAATAACTGACAGGTATAACCTTCAACTACTAAAAGAAATTTGTGAAAAATTCCACGTTCCATATTCTGTCATAGGCAGAGTAAAAGAAGATAGGATAATGCAAGTAAAAGTTGAAACAAATACTATTGCAACACTTCCAAGTACAGTTGTAGCAAACGCGCCATTACTTGACAGACCTACATCAAAACCAAAATATCTCAAAAAGTTACAGGAGATAAAAAAACCAAACACACCAGGCGATCTCACAAAAATCCTTCATAGAATGCTTGCAAATCCAAACATTGCAAGTAAAATCTGGGTTTATGGTCAATATGATCATGAAGTAGGAATAAGGACAGTAGTGAAACCAGGACAAGACGCAGCTGTGTTACGGCTTGACAATGGGAAATTCTTGGCTATAAAAATTGACGGTAATTCAAAACATTGTTACATTGATCCACGACAGGGAGCTATAGGGTGTTTTGAAGAAGCATGTAGAAATGTGGTCTGTACTGGCGCAATGCCTATTGGAATGGTCGATCATTTGCAATTTGGAAATCCAGAGGATCCTGAAATTTTTTGGACATTCAAGGAATCACTTGAAGGAATAACCGACTATGCAAAATATTTTCAATTTCCATGTGTTGGAGGAAAAGTTAGTTTCTATAATGAGACAGGTGACGGACCAATCAAACCAACTCCGTTAATTGGAATTATTGGATTGATTGAGAAAAAACATCTTTCTCCGCAAAAAATTTCACAAAACGATTTCCTTATTGTTATTGGAGAAACAAAGGATGAACTTGGTGGTTCTGAATATTATGAATATATTCACAGTTTGATTGGCGGTTCATGTCCCACAGTGGACTTTAAGAATTCAAAAGATTGCATGGAGATAGTATTGAATCTAATAGATAGAAACCTAGTGAACTGTGTA
Source organism: Nitrosopumilaceae archaeon (assembly GCA_041477675.1). Taxonomy (GTDB): domain Archaea; phylum Thermoproteota; class Nitrososphaeria; order Nitrososphaerales; family Nitrosopumilaceae; genus UBA8516. The sequence goes on along the minus strand of JBGOUS010000019.1, from coordinate 4,120 downwards.
CACGATTGTTCTAAAGGTGGTATTGCGATCGCCGTATCAGAATTATGTATTAACAACCAAATTGGCTGCATAACATCATTAGAAGAAATTCCAGGGCAAAAATTAAAGCCTGATGAACTTTTATTTTCAGAATCTCATTCTAGATATATTCTTTCTGTAACTCCGAAAAACATCAAAAAAATAACCGACCTCTTAGATCAGAAACAAGTACCATATGGAATCATTGGAAAATTTTCAGGATCCAGCATAGTGTTTAAAAATAAGACTAAAAAGATAATCGATCTAAGGATTGATAAAGCACAAGAAAAATGGTTAAACTCATTGGAGTCATTGGTAGCGCATGGTTAAGGAAAATTGTGGTGTAGTTGGAATTTTTAGTCTTGATGGTGCAAATGTAATTCCAATGGTTATTGATTCACTACGAGCTCTTCAACATCGAGGACAAGAAGCTTGGGGGGTTGCTATTCCAAATAAAGAACCATACAAGCAAATTGGCCTAGTTTCTTCAGCAGCAACAGAGTTTGACAAAGTCACAAGGGAATACGCCTCTCCTGCTGCAATAGGACATGTAAGATATTCTACAATGGGAAAAAGTAACTTGGAAAATGCTCAACCGCTAAAAGTAAAAGATCTATGTATTGCACATAACGGAACAATTGCAAATGTTGAAGAATTATCTGGAATGGTTGGAGGATGTACATTTACGCCTCAAAATGTCAGTGATACGCTGGTCGCAGCAAAAAGACTTGTTTCACTTATGGCAACAAACGGAAGTCTTGGAAGTGCACTTTCAATTCTAAAAAATGAGATGGTTGGCTCATTTTGTTTTACCTTTGTTTCTGATGACAATGCAGTATATGCAGCGCGTGATCCTAAAGGATTTAGGCCCATGGTTCTTGGTTTTAGAAAAGATATCAATACCTACATCGTAGCATCGGAGTCATCTGCAATCGCTGCAGTTGGTGCTGAATTGGTAAGAGACGTAAAACCAGGCGAACTCATTAAGCTCAGCAATTCTGGTCTTGAATCAGAAATGTTTTCTGAAGAGAAAAAACACGCACATTGTTCATTTGAATTTACTTACTTTGCACATCCATCTAGCATTATGGAAGGATCTAACATTTACCTTGCGCGAAAAAGAATCGGTCAATACCTCGCAAAAAAGTTTCCAATCAAAGATGCCGATATTGTAATTCCAGTTCCTGACTCTGCTAGGCCTGCTGCACTTGGATATGCACAAGAAATTGGAGTCCCATTTGAAGAAGGGTTACTTAAAGACAGATACAGCAGGAAAGGACCACTTAGGAGTTTCATCGAACCACATCAAAGTGATAGAGTGGAAATCAATAGATGGATAATTCCAATCACTTCTGTTATTGCTGGTAAACATGTTGTTGTAGTTGATGATAGTTTGGTTCGGGGAACAAGTTCAAAAGCAATAATCAAAGCCCTTCGCAGAGCTGGTGCAAGAAAAATAAGCATGGTAATAACATATCCACCAATTCGCTTTCCGTGCTATGCTGGCATTGACTTTCCATCACAAGATGAACTCGTAACATTCATTGATGACGGTAAAGAATATGATGAAAAAGGATTGACTGAAAAAGTAAGACAAATTATTGGTGCAGATTTTCTTGGTTACAACGACGAAAAAAACTTGGCAGAAGCTGTAGGAATAGATATAGATTCAATGTGTTTCACTTGTTCTACCGGAAATTATGCTACTCTTGGTATAAAACCTGTTTATAAAACTAGAGCAGAAATAAAGGGAGAATAAAAAATGGAAATTGCATATGTTTTAGTAAAAAGCAAAATTGGACATGAAATGGAAGTCATGAATGACATTCTCAAAATTGACGGAGTAAAAGAAGTGATGGGCACATATGGCGTTTATGATATCTTTACCAAAGTGCAAGTCAAAACAAGGAAAGAAATTGAAGATGTTATCACCAAAAAAATTAGAAAAATAGACAATGTGATTTCAACAACCACACTCTCTGTAATTCCTGAACAGGGTGGCAAATAGATTTTATTAATTAGAAGTAACTATCTGAAACGTTGAAAATTGGTCTTATTGCAATAGGTGCTGGTGGGGCTGTCATCATAATCGTAATAATGTTCTACGGTATACATCTGTTGTATCCCGCTAAATATGACATTTATCTTGATCCTTTCAAAGACCCGCAAGATCTGTTCATAACAGCACGTGTTACTTTACAAAATACTGGAAATTCACCACTTACTAATGTTATAATAGATTATGATGGGTATGCTGACAAAATTTCGATCCTTAAACCAGGCCAGAAACTTATACTATCGCCGCCAAATGGGGATAAACTTGAATGGGTAACTGTGACTACTGATGAAGGCATCAACATAACTAAGCCTTACAGACTACCAACAAAAATGCCCGGTATGATGGGATCCTGATTCTATATCAATTTAAATCATACATAGTTTAATGACGCAATGTTTGAAGTTTCTACGTTCAGGCAAAGTAAAAGACATATACGAAACTGATGATGGAAACCTGCTTTTTCATTTTAGTGATAGGGTTTCAGCATTTGATGTAAAATTCCGCACTTCTATTCCTAGAAAAGGTGAAGTTCTCTGCAAATTTGCTGAATTTTGGTTTAAAGAACTCCCAAACGCAAATCACTACATCAGAACACATGCAAAAGATAAGATTGTAGTAAAAAAAATGGACATGATTCCAGTTGAATGTGTTGTTAGAGGGTATTTTTATGGAAGCCTGATTCAAAGATGGAAAAACGGTGAAATCGAAATACCAAAAAAAACTGATACAACACTTGCTTCTAAACTCCCACAACCTATTTTTGATCCTACAACAAAATCTGAAACACATGATTTGCCAATCAATAAAAAAGACGCCATTGGCAGAAATCTTCTAACTTCAAAAGAATATGACTGGTTAGAAGAAACATCGATCGAAATATATAAAAAAATGTACAAAGTAGCAGAAAACGCAGGATTCATACTTGCTGACATAAAATTAGAATTTGGAAAACTTGGTAACGAGATATTACTTGGAGATTCAATTGGTCCTGATGAATACAGAATGTGGCCTAAAACGACTTATCAAATAGGAAAGATTCAAGAAAGCTTTGACAAGCAACTTCTTCGTGATTGGTTATCCGAACATGGATATCAAAAACAATTTGAAGTAGACAGAAAAGAGGGCAAAGAACCAGTAGCCCCAGCTTTGCCACCAGAATTATGCCAACAATTATCCTCAAGATACATATCTTCATACGAAAAGATATCTAGTCATTCACTTTAACTCGAATTTAGTATATTGACGACCTTATCCCTTATCTCTCCTTTGAATCATGCTGGGCCCAAAAAATACGATATTTTCCAAAACTGACATTTTTTAAAAAATTTTCAGGGTTTTTGTAATGGTACTAAGGTTATGATTTTGATACTAATAAAATGATTTTAGAACGATATTCATCGGTCTAAAATTGTAATTGATTGGATTGTTCTAATCACTTTAGTAGCATAAAAAAAATAATGCTAATAGACAAAAAACTGTAACGTCTTGTTCTTTTAGCTCAGATCTAAACTTGATTAATGAAATGTCAACTCTCTTACAAAAAGAACTTAAAGTAAACAGAATGCTCATAACTAACATAGAGCAGGCAAAAGCGCTTGACGATGTAGCACGAATTAAAATTCTTCAAAGCTTGTATCATAATGAACTTTCGGCAGAACAAATAGCAAATGAATTACATAAAACAGGTTACAAGAAAGCCACTACTACAATCAGGCATCATCTTGACGTGCTAAAAAATGCTGGATTAGTTGAGATCGTAAAGATGGAAGAAGCCCGTGGCGCCGTTATAAAATATTATGGCACTTCAGTAAAACTTTTAGGATATACAATTCCACCAAATTTTGATTCTGATTATTTAAATACAATAAATGATGCTTCTATAAAATTAGAAAAAATAATCAAATATATTGCACAAAAAAATCTATCAAAAATAAAAAAGAAAAATTCTGAAAATCACAATGAATCATATTATGATCAATATGTTTTGATGGAAATTGTAAATCGCGCGGTAACAAACATTTTTGAAAACAATAATTCAAGTTG
>JBGOUS010000197.1:0-2583 GCA_041477675.1 Nitrosopumilaceae archaeon | reverse complement strand
TATGCTAAAACATGAAAAACAGCTCTCACTTGACACTGTTAGGTATTGGCACACAAAAATGTTCAACAAGACAAAGATTGACCTTGCTGGCGATATCAGAGATTACGAAATCACAGTTCGTGGAAGCAAAACAAAGTTTCCCCCCCGTGATCAGGTTTTTCCTCTTCTAAGAGAATTTTTCAAATGGTACCAGTCTGCAAAATCCAAGATGAATCCGGTTGAGCTTGCAGCACTGGCTCATCTCAAATTTGTGTCAATTCATCCATTTGGTGACGGCAATGGTAGAATATCAAGACTGTTGATGAATTGCATACTTGATGAAAATAGGTATCCTATGCTCAACATTGAGTATGTTCGACGATACCAGTACTATACTGTTCTTGAAAAATCTAACTTGAAAAATGACGAGATGCCTTTTTTGCAGTGGTTTATGAAACGATATATTAAATCAAATGGGATCTGACTAGGAAATATTATTACCCTTTTTTAATAAAAATAAAAATTAATGAATATAATAAGGGTAATATAACATGCGTGAAAGAGAGAATGATTCACTTGATGCATCTACTCATGTTCCAGAAAAAACCTAGAAATTTTCCACTGGAAACGTACGTAATAGAGAAAGCCAAAGATCGTAATTTGTTATAATTGATTAGTTTGTTACAAAAAATACGTGCTATCCCTTATCTTTTTAGATGCGGTATCACACCTAGAAGCTGTGGGCATTTGACGGCTCGTGATACAATCCCAAACCTTCACCTAGTCGTCCTGCAGTTTCATTTCTTTATTACAAAATCACATTTCCTTTAAGGGGAATTTGTCAAATGGTTTAGTACCCTCTCAGGTTTTGTTTATGAAGAACTAGAGAATCGTAATCAAGGTTGCAGTTTTGCATTTACTTTTTCAAAGATCCTTTCAGCCAATTTTATAGCTGATTCTGCTTCTTTTAGACTCATTAAATCAGGCTGGTATTCAGATTCATTTTTCATTCCTAGCAATGTGTTGTACTGCTTTTGAGTTTCCTCGTATTCTCTTTGAATTAAGATTCCTTTGATAAGTGATAGTACTTCTGTATGTGCCCCAGAGGCACGTTTTCCTACAAAATATGTGGTTAATGCATCAAGCGAATTAATTGCACTATGTACTGCATTCATCACTGCAGCATCATATGCAGCCTCTTTGATTGCAATTTTTGAGATATGTAACGAATTTTTGGCTTTAGTGATATATCCAGTTGCCTTTTTCCGATCTACAGATCTTGCCATTTATGACATTTTTATTCTTTTGCCGCATATTAGAATATGATTATCAATGATTGACTTTATCAGAGATCCTTTTTGTTTAGCTTTGAATTCTTTGTCAGTGAATATTATTGGGGATAAATTGCCATGAAATGTAGTGAATACTTGTTCGCTTGCTTCAGATATTTGTGTAATAGCATGATCATGATCATTTGAGATTACTAAAAGATCTATGTCGCTATCTATTTTTTCTTGGCCCTTTACAACACTTCCAAAAATTACTGCAGAGACAATTTTCTTTGTATCAAGATATTTCTTTAGAAGAACGAGTAGTTCGTCAAAAGTGTTTTTTTCCGCCTCGATTATTGGCTCTATTATTTTATTCAGAATATAGCTTTTCTTGTTAAGTTCTAATTGATAGGCTCTTCCTACTGGCTGAATTTTTATAATACCAAAATTTTCAAGTTCATGAATGATGAGGGCAGTTTCATTTGGCGAAACTTTGGCTACTTCTGCTAATCCCCTAATAGTGAAGATCTTGCCTCTATAATTCACCATAGTACGCAGCAAGGTAATGGCTACTCTGTTTCCAAGCATTTCTTCTAGGTACCTATGTAACCGCATAATGTCCTATTTTTAGGACATGTGTCCTATATTTAAGACATATGTCCTATCTTTAGGATATAGTTATTTGAAATAATCATACTGAAATTTTGGTCCGTGAGGGGAATTTGTCAAATGGTTTAGTACCCTAGTTTTAAAACCTAACTAGATCTTGGTTTTGGACCCGATGGGACTAGGGTACCATCATGGTCGTATTTTAGACCCACTTTTGTAGAAAAATTATTTTTTATGTTGTTTTAATCTAAAAATTACAATAGCTCAAGAAATTCTTTTTTTGTCAAACCACAATCTGATATTATTTGTAGTACCAATCCTTTTCCTAATTCATTTTTTCGTGGAACTGCAGTCCATATGCCATGACCATTTTCTATTATGATGTGGCTACCCGATTGTCTTGTTGGATAAAATCCCTTTTTTCTTAATGCTTTGAGAACTTCTTTCCAGCCTAATACGGGAAGACTCAAACTGAAACAGTTACCAGTTTAGAAGCAGAACTTTTCTTTTTGTTTTCTAGATATGACTTGCAAAGTTTGATAGCTTGCTTGGTGTCTTGTACTGCCTCAGCTTTGGTATTTCCTTGTCCTCTGGCCTGAGGAATTTCAAGGCAATATCCGACATAAAACTTGCCGTCTTTTTTGATCATTATGTTATAGTCTTGTCTTTGTGCCATGATGTTATTACAATTATTTGGTATATAAAATTAGGCAATGAGATTACT
>JBGOUS010000174.1:0-3078 GCA_041477675.1 Nitrosopumilaceae archaeon | reverse complement strand
GGAAGAACATTACCTGGGTTTAAATTGTGTTTTGGAATAACCTCCAAAAATATCTTAGAACTTGCAATTGGGGGTAGAGCATCATTTTCCTTGTTAAAAAGCATAACAACTGTATAAGAACCAGCCTTGACTAGTCTCAAATTCCATTCCAATGGAAGTGATTGACTTGGTGCAATAGAAGATATGTAAAGTCCTTTTTCTGCACTCCAATCTTCGAGGTCTATTGGAATTTTGTCTTGCATGTCCACAATGGAGACGTAAGCTACTCCACTTTTTGCACTGGTGGAAATATTTGTTATAGTACCCTCAACTTTGATAACTTGGCCGGCAACTCCAGAAACATTCTTGGAAGAGGTTATATCGATTTTGATTTCACTTGATACAGATCCAGATAATTCTCCAAAGGCGGATTGGAAGGACAGGGATGTTGTTAATAAAGAATCTATCCAAAAAACCATTGTTGCAGAAAGAATGCATACTGCAGCAAATGCTACTCTAGCTCCAAATCGTATCATTCTGCGGTACCCTTGATCTCAAACTTTTTAGTAAACCAGCCAAACAAAAATACGCAAATCAACATAAAAACAACTACAGGCCATAAGTGAGTCACCTGTTGTGATAATGCTTGCTCGTTATCTACTAGTACGCTATCAAGCGAGTTTATTGCATGTGACATAGGATTGATGTTTTGAAGAGCAAGACCAAAGTCCGTTTTCTGGAGCGAGGTTGAAAAGAATAGTGATGGTGATAATAATACCAAGACAATCATCAATGAGGTCATCATGCTGTTCTTAGATGATTTTAATTTGGCAGAAAGTGCGACCGAAAACGATGAAACTGCAATGACTAAAATTGTACCATAAACTCCTACATAAAAAATTGCAGATAAGGAAAGACTTGTACCACTTGAAACAACCACCAAATATGGAATAGATACTACAAACAGCAAAGCCCAGACAGATAACACTGAGAATAGTTTTTGCATTGATATATGGCTGTGTTTTATGGGGGTAAGAAGTATGCTTTCCAATGTACCTGATTCCATCTCACCAGATATAGCTGAAGATGCACTTGCTGCAGACATGACAACCCCCACTGCAACTATCACCTCACCTAAAGTGAATAGCATCTCACCTTGATCTAGAAGGCTTAGCTCCTTGTCTGTCAAAAGCAAGTATGCGACAAGGCTGAAAATCAATGATGCAACTACAACCCATGCACCTCCACGCCAAGAATAAAAGCTACCAGCAATCTCTCGACGGAAGAGCTCAAACATGTTGTTGTCCTCCTTTACTTTTTTGCTCTACTGACAGAGAATTATAGAGTATTTCGCTACCCGTGAGCTTAAAGAATATGTCCTCAAGACTCTGGATTATGGCATTTACGGATTCAGAGACCTCAGGAATTATGATGTTTATCAATTTGTTTTCAATGGTTACACTAGCCCTAAAGGGCAAATTTGATAAAGATTTTTGAGCGGTTTGTGATTTTAAGACACGAACAACTAGTCCACCCGAATATTCTCCAGCAAGTTTTCTTAGCTCATCAATTGTTCCCTGAGCTACTAGCCTTCCGTGGTTTATAACCGCAATTCTATTGCAAAGAGAAGAAACCTCGCTTAGTGTGTGTGAGCAAAGAAATATTGTAATTCCTTTATCATGGTTGAGATCTAATAATATTTTTCGTATTTCTTGTTGACCCTTTGGATCTAGTCCTAACGTTGGTTCATCTAAGAAAATGATCTTTGGGCTGTTTATTAGAGTCCTTGCAAGTCTTAATCTCTGTTTCATACCTCTTGAATAGTATCCTATTGGTACGAAAGACTTGTCACGGAGCCCTACTTTTTCTAAAAGATCTTTGACTGTTTTCTTTGCTAACTGTCGTTCAATTTTGTAAAGCTCTGCAAAATGAAGTAGATATTCTTCTGCATTCATCCAGTCGTAAAATCCCGAGCTTTCAGGAAGAAGACCTATTATGTTCCTTATCTTCATGCTGTCTCTCATGACATCAAATCCATCAACTACTGCTAGTCCGGAGGTAGGTGAAAGAAGCCCGCACAACATTCTGATCGTAGTAGTCTTGCCTGCTCCATTTGGACCTACGAAACCAAAAATGTCTCCAGCTTTTACATCTAAGGTTAAAGAATCGACTGCCCTAAAATTTCCGTAAATCTTTGTAAGGTTTGATGTGAAGATTCCATTGTTACCGTGATTATCCTTGACAATATTGGTTGTAGTGATCTCGATGCTTTTAGGTATGATACTTACAGCAATGTTATTGTTAACGTTATTACTAGTACTACTATCGACATCTACTGTCAATGGGTTTCTCTTCCTCCACAGCGAGCTGACCATAATGCCACTAACACCGAGAATTACCAATATCCAGCTGACCCACAAGTTAGTTAGCTCTTGCCCATCTGGAACGTCATACAAGAACTTGAAGTATAGTCCTCCGAAAATCAAGGCGCCAGACAGGATTGCCGTTAAATATTTTATTTCCATTTTCATGTGTTTCAAATTATTCTATTGCCCCATCCAATGGAAGCTCGCTATTACGGAATTTATTGAAGTATTGCTCTGCGCAAATTCGTGACTTGGTCCAGAAAATGTTATTAATGCAGCATTATCAGAACCTTCAACAAAAGTTTTCATAGATTCGATCTCTGACGTATCATTCTTCCACATGTAGAGAAGGTTCCAAGCTCTGTTGTCTCCAATCTTAGTCTGATTAAGATTGATGCGATTGTAATCTTGCAGAGAGGATTTGAGCGAAGGCTCATCTTGAGTTAGTATGAAAAGCTGAACATTAGAATTATCCGGTATGTCCACAAGTTCAACTGAAGAAGTAAGTGGAGGCAATCTCGCTATAAAGCTGCCAGGTTTTTCTCCATGCTGTATGTTTGCCTCGCTTGGAAACTGGATTGAATAATAGTTTTCTGGCATATCACGGTTCTCAAAGACATTCATTTTAGATGCACTTGAAGACGTGGGGAGGTTTTGTTGTATGGTATTGTTATTTGAATTAACAATGGGGACCAAATTTTTTACTGGTTCAATTTTTGTACCAGCTTTAGGT
>JBGOUS010000043.1:0-7305 GCA_041477675.1 Nitrosopumilaceae archaeon | reverse complement strand
ATGTTTTCCCATTTTTGGTACTGTTCTTTGTTGATTTTAGTTGATTTTTTGTATCAATGATCATAAAAAGACCAGAATTAATTATAAAAGACAAAATATCCAAGATATCTAAATTATCTAATGGTTTACACATTTCTATCATACCGATCAAAAATTTTACTAACAAATTACGATAACGAATAAAAAGGCCATTTGCCATCCATAGATATGCAGACAAAATACATTTTTGTTACAGGTGGTGTGATGTCAGGCCTTGGAAAAGGTGTAGTCACTTCATCTCTTGCAAAACTATTACAATTATCAAATCAAAAAGTTTCTTGCGTAAAAATTGATCCATATCTAAATTATGATGCTGGTACAATGAATCCTATTGCACATGGCGAAGTTTTTGTGACAGAGGACGGAGGCGAGTGCGATATGGATATAGGAAATTATGAAAGGTTTCTAAACCAAAACATTTCAAAGACTCACAACATAACAACAGCTCAAATCTATTCCAGAGTTATAGAAGCAGAAAGACGAGGAGAGTATCTTGGTGCATGTGTTCAAATTATACCACATGTTACCGATGAGATAAAAAATAGAATCAGAAACATTTCACAAAAAGAAAATCTAGATATTCTGGTAGTAGAGTGCGGCGGGACAGTTGGAGACATTGAAAGCTTGCCATTTTTAGAAGCGCTAAGACAGATAAGACTAGAAGACGGGCCAGAAAATGTTATTTTTGTCCATGTGACCCTTGCACCGTCCCTTGATGTAGTAGGGGAACAAAAGACAAAACCAACGCAGCACAGCGTTCAGGAATTAAGAAGGATTGGTATCCAGCCAGACCTTTTGGCAGTAAGATGTACACAGCCACTAGAGGACGCAGCAAAAAGAAAGATTTCGCTTTTTTCAAATATATCAACTAGAGATGTTTTCTCTTGTCATGATGCACAGTCCATACTCAGTGTACCTCAGATGCTAAATGACCAAGGAATAGTAGATGTTATCTTTAAAAAATTTGGCAAGGTAGGGCTCGTTAACGCATCTGCAAACTGGGACAAGTGGAATGCAATAATCCATTCATTTGCAACAACTAAAGAGAGTGTGAGAATAGCCATGGTTGGAAAATATGTCACTCTAGCAGACAGTTATGTTAGTGTGAATCATGCTCTCAAGCACGCTGGTGCCAAAACTGGGAAAAATGTCATTATAGACTGGATTGATTCTGAAAATCTAAATGGAAATATCAACATGCTTTCTTCATACCAAGGAATACTAGTTCCTGGCGGATTTGGAGAAAGAGGAGCTGAGGGAATTATTAAGACTGCAAATTATGCAAGAGAAAAAAACATTCCATATCTTGGAATATGTTTTGGATTTCAGCTTGCTGCTATTGCATTTGGGAGAAATGTTTGTAATTTATCAAACGCAAACTCTACAGAGATTGCACCAGATACAGAAAATCCCGTAATTGATCTTCTGCCAGAACAAAAAGAGATCTCAAATTTAGGTGGCTCACTAAGACTGGGTGCAAATGAAATCAAAATTCAAGACAATACACTGGCATTCAAGCTATACAAATCAAACAATATCACACGACGACACAGGCACAGATACGAGTTTAACCAAAAATATCTAGAGACATTTAACAAAAATGGAATGGTCTTTTCAGGATATAGCGACAATAAAAAAAGAATGGAAATACTAGAAATTCCATCGCACAGGTTCTATCTTGGAGTACAGTTTCATCCAGAGTTTAACAGCAGGCCAGGATTCCCCGAAATATCATTTGAGGCATTTGTAACTGCGGCATCACAAGCTTGAGCTATTTTGGAATCTCGTAGATTCGCTGTCTAGTATCTCGCAAAGAGACTCGTCTTTTAACATAGCCTCGCTCAAGCAAATGTGTCAGGCCCGCTTAATCTGTTAGTACAAGTCCCATTTTGACTCAAAGAATCCAATCTACATCAGAGACAAAAATTCGTCTCTTGTTAGACCGGCATCTTCGATTATTGCATTTAGCGTACCTTTTGCGATTTCTCTATGGTTTGGTATTGTGAGCCTCCGAAAAGGCGGGTTGCTATGTCTTAGTATTATATGGCTTCCTGTTTGATGATCTTTGTAATATCCTAATTTTGATAATATTTTGATCAGTTTTGTTGCGGATAAAACCGGAAGTTTAGACATTGATTTCTACCAACTCCTCATCTATTGATGGAGGAATTGGTTCGCTGTGTTTTTTCAGGCTTTGAAGATAACCCTCTATTGCATCTTTGATGTTATCCAATGCTTCATTCCTTGACTTTCCCTGTGAGATACAGCCGGGAAGTGATTGACATTTTGCAACGTATACCCCGTCTTCGTCCTTTTGTAGTGTTATTCTATACTTCATCTGAGTTTTTTAATGCCATGTTTTGTTATTTAAGCTCTCACAAGCCACATTGGATGAAAACCAAACTTGACGATAAAAAGATCTAGATGTTATTTTGGAATCTCGTAGATCCGCTGTCTTGTGTCCCGCAAAGATACTCGTCTTTTGACATAGCCTCGCTCAAGCAGATGAGTAAGTGCAAGCCTTACTGTCCGGTCTGGCAAGAGTGTTTTCTCACACAGTTCTTTTTGTGTTAGCGAGCCTTCATACTGTAAAGTTTTTAGCAAAAGTTTTGCGCTTGGTGGCATGTTTAAAAGATCTTCTGCAAGCTTTACCTTTTTTGTCAGCGCAGAAACAGCAGTAGAGTCTTTTTTCATCCTGATGAGATGAGCTGGTTGCGGATATTTTGTGCAGGTAACAATTTTTTCCACCTTGAAACGGTCTTTACCATCTAGTATTACTTCACATCGCAGTCTTGATGAGATGTTGTCTAATTCGATAAGACTATCCTCTGATACGACAAGGGGTCGTCTTGTGGTATCAAGTGAGTTTACTGAAATAATTCCAAACACCTTAGAGTCTTGAAATATCATTGGTCCACCTGCAGACATGGAATATGCCGAAGAGCCAATTGGTGTAGATATTATCACACCATCGCTGCTGTCATGCCATACTTCTTCGCCATTTACGCGCAGAACATGCTCCATTAGCATCGCGCTTTTTGATGAAAATATTGCCAAGTCGTTTAGTGCAGGATAAACATTTTTTCCGTCTATTTTAATTCCAAGACGAGTAATGTTTTCTACAATAAAATCTCCAGTCTTTAATCTATTTACAAACGAGGAAAATTCTTTAAGATCAATCTGAGCCAAAAAACCACTGGATTCAGATTCGTTTATCCCAAGAACTGGGGTTTCAGAATCAAGTATCTTATGAAAGTAATGTCGGACGCCCTTGTCTCCTCCAGTTACTACAACACAGTCAGTATCTTTTGCTGGAGATTTGTTTCCAAGCAAGTATGAATCAACTCCGCGTTCATCAAGAATTGCTTTTACAGATTTCACTGCCTGGTCTGGTTCTTCGCTTGAAATTGCAATGCGCACAAATCAGATCATGTCTTGTGCAATAAAAGCCTAGATCTGCGTATACTTTACCAGATTATACAGGTATGATGCGTTTGTCTCAATTGCACCACGATTTGGAATCTTGCCAAGACCAATAGCTCTTGTTTCAATTGCTGCTTGTGCAGAACCCACTGCAAAGCACATTGCCCAAAAAAAGTCCTTTTCTTTTAAAAAAGTACAAGCAAATGTTGCACAAAAGATATCGCCAATTCCAGTGGTATCGTAAACTTGGGTGTTTGGAATGGTTAGAAAATACAACTTGTCTTTGACAAGTATTGTAATCTCACGCTTGTTTGTATATAGAACATGTTCAACTCCTTTTTTTTGCAACAATTGCATGGCATCTTTTCCATTTGGCCCAGTCAAAGCAAAGGCCTCATCAACATCTACTTTGATTGCTAAAATATTGGAAAGATCAATTTCTGTTTTTTCAAGGTAGATTTTGTTGTTCTCATCTATTCTTCTCAAAAACCCTTGAGGATCAAGTAAAGTAAACTTGAAATCTTTTTTTATCTTTTCTAGTGTTTCAAAAGATATTTCATCAAAGACTGGACTGATTATACATCCATCAGCATCAGATTTTTCATAATCTATTGGTATACACTTTCTCTTTAGGTAAAGATTTCTTTCTGTCCCCAAGATTTCAAGTAAAAATCTTGTAGTTGGAACTTCAGAAATAGATCTTTGTGTGACAAAGATCTTATTTTTTTCTAGCAGTTCCTTGTAAACAAAATCAGGACCTATCTTTGTGTGAAACTCTACATCAAATTTCAAATTCCTTGCAGTCAAACCACAGTAACATGCAGGACCGCCAGCTGTCTCTACTATTTTTCCATCTCTAGATATCTCATCCATGGTACAATGCGAAAAAATAGCAATCTTCATCTCATTTCTTGCAGCATGGGTTCAAATTTAGCCTTTTTTTAATGACTTTTTTTCAAAACAAGAATGGCACATTATCTTGCCCTTATCTATTACCAGTTCAACGTTTGAGACAAGGCAGACATGGCATAACCCTTTCATATAATAAATAACTGTATGAACTGATTTAAATTTCTTAAACTTGGGCTTGTTGGTTATAAACCACCCTTGTTTCCTAATTCTGTCTAATTGATTGACAAGCTAGGAAAATCACATGTATGTGACATTGAGATACCTTTAGGGTTTTCATGGCGATGGTTGTTCCAGAATTGGTGTTGTGCTTGATGACAAAACTGGAACTGCCCCCTGTTGAGCCGATTCGTTTGAAATTGGTTCTTTAGTAGATGAACCTGTGATCAACTGTGTAGGAACTTCTTTGGCAAGAGGAGATGTGGTCATATTATCCGAGCTTGCCAAAGGGGAATTTACAAGCATTTGGATTGAGATTCCAAGAAATGCAGCACCAAATAACGACCCAATTACTATTGCAATCCACTTTACAGACATTATATACACTTGGTAGACTGGTATCACTGATAAACTTTGGATGTGTAAATTTTCCAGGAAATATAACACGTTATTTTCAGGATAAATTGTGAGGAATTCTGCTTTTTCATGTAAGTAATTAATTAAAAAGACAAAATGATTTACTTGGGGAATAAACCTTTGGAACATGGAAATAGAACAGGTTTTCCTAAATATTGTAATAATTCTTGCTGCAGCCAGACTGTTAGGTGAAGTGTTTCGCAGAATGAAACAGCCAGCTCTAGTTGGCGAACTTTTAGCTGGAATGATTTTAGGTCCTTCGCTGTTTGGTTTTATTCATACAGACAAAAGTTTTGATGTGCTTACAAGCGTTGCAGTATTTTTTCTAATGCTTCTTGCCGGTCTTGAAATGGATTTGAGAGAAATCAAAAGAGCAGGCAAGTCAGCAGTTGTAATTTCTCTAATAGCTTTTACTCTTCCGTTTCTTGCTGGAAGCCAAGTAGCATCTCTATTTGGATTATCTACTGTCCAGTCTCTCTTCATGGGATTGCTTTTGTCAATTACTGCCGTTCCAGTAAGTGCCATTGTGCTAAAGGAATTTGGAATATTAAAAAGTAAAATAGGAAATACTGTGATAACATCTGCAGTCATTAATGATATTTTAGCTCTTGTGGTTCTTGGAATAATTTTGCAATTGTCTTCAAACGCAGATTCACAATTAGATCTTACCATGATTGGAGTTTCTGTATTAAGGATTGCCTCATTTATTGGACTTGTTGCATTTTGTTCCTTTATAATAAGTAAAACAAGTAGCTGGTTTCCAAACTCCATAGAGGTGTTTTTTGACAAATTACAATCAAGGGAAGCAGTATTTGGGATTTTACTTGTACTGGCAATTACGGTTTCACTGTTTGCACAAAATAACGGCCTCCATTTCATAATTGGCACATTCTTTGCGGGTCTTATCTTTAGTAAGAAATTGTTACCAAGAAAGCAGGCAGACCGTGCATACGGCATTGTCTCTGGGATTACGTTTGGCTTTTTTGCGCCCATCTTTTTTGGATTTATTGGTATAGAGTTTAATGCAAAGTCAATAATTGACTTTATCCCACTCTTTGTTGCGTTACTAGCGGTTGCCATTGTTACTAAAATCGCTGGAGGATTTATTGGAGCAAAAATTACCAAGTTTTCCAATAATGACAGTCTTGCAATAGGAACTTTGATGAATGGGAGGGGAATGGTAGAACTTGCCATTGCTGCAATAGGACTAAGCTCAGGAATACTAGACATCAATCTCTTCTCCATTGCAGTTGCAATAGGCTTTATAACTACAATATTAGCCCCGGTACTATCAAGACCATTTATTACCAAATTCAAATCAAGTGAAAATGCCGAATCTACCAAAAAAATTACAGAGACAGACCATCTTCAAAAGTTGTCCCAACAAGGTTCAGCGTAACATCTAATATTTATTTACGTTAATTTTTTGTCTGGTTTCTTGCGGCCTTTGCTGTCTCTCTTTCAGACTTTATTTTTGCTTCCATCTTTTCAACAGTAGATTTTATCTTCTCCTGTATCGCCCTAATTTCAGCTTTGGATTTTTCCACTACTAATTTTTGTCCTTCGCGGTATTTTTTCATCAAATCAAGTACTTTATTTTCATTCATCTTCCTCTCCAAGTTTATAGATGCCATTTTTTTTCCCGTCCAGGGTTGACTAGTTGCATCAGTTGTATTAGAGTTTTCCAAGGCTATTTTTCTTTCTATCTTAGATTTTTCAATTGCAGTCTTTCTTTCTTTGTCAGATCTTTCAAGTGCAGCTTGTTTTTCTTGTTGAAATTTTTCTATTATCAATTTTCGCTCCGTCTTTAATTTTTCAAGCGCAGCCTGTTTTTCAATGTTAGCCTTGTCCTGCACGCTACGATCATTTTTTTCAATTGTTTTTCTTTCTTCCTTGAATTGATTCAAAGTTGATTTTATTTTTTCATCCATTAGCTGTTTTTCCATACGAGCCTTTTCCATGGAATCTTTTCTTTCAGCCTTGACTTTGTCCAATGCAGCTTTTGCTTTTTCTAGTGCAACTTGTGCATCTGCCTGCGATTTTTCAGGTGCAGCTTGTTTTTGTTCTTTAGATTTCTCAGGAGAAGGTACGGAACTTTCAGTTTCTCCAAATACAAATTGTGACATGGAATAATTAACAAAACCCATTACAAGAACAAGCGCACAAAAAATACCAAGTTGTTTCATATTTCATTTATTGTGATTCTTTCCTATTAATTGGGTGCCCCAATTTTGGAAATAACTCATTTTTCAATAATTACAAAATAGCATATCAAAGAAAAATCAAATTTTACTAATAATTTACCAATTTGCAAGTATCTCCCAACAAGAGAAATCCTGCGACCTTTGATGAAAATTT
>JBGOUS010000161.1:0-3311 GCA_041477675.1 Nitrosopumilaceae archaeon | reverse complement strand
TTGACTTTGTTTTCAATAGCTACAAAACTTCTTGCAAAACTTGAATTATAGATAATACAACTTATTTAAATTCAACAATTTTGGTAAATCAATTATGGAAGTAAAAAGACGGAGTAGTTTATGGTTTCTTTTACCTATTTTGTTTAATGTCATAGGTGGTGTCATAGCTTATTTTATAATAAAAGATGATGATCCGCGTAAAGCAAAAAATTGCTTATTGCTTGGAATCATTCTCACCGCAATTTCAGTTGCAATATTTGTGGTTCCAATATTGATTGGAATCTCCCTTTTACCACACTTTGATATGATGCCAAAGACTCCTTTTCTTTAATTTTTATAAAAAAATAGCCCGGCCCAGATTCGAACTGGGGTCAAGGGCTCCAAAGGCCCCTATGCTTGACCGCTACACTCGGTGGATTTCTCCTCTACCGGGCTTCCCGGGCGTTGAATGTTGATTTTAGTTCCCTTATAATGTTATTCAGTAAACATTTCAGATCCAATTAAGTTAATTTTTAATATTTTGGATTACATTATAGATTAAGTTTTGATATGAGTAATAAGCTTTGAAAAAGGATCTTCCATTGAACTTAATATTTTTTTTGCCTTGTTTCTAGATATTTTATTATTTGTCTTCAAAATCTTTTTTACAAGAAAAACTATTTTTTGCGGACTTTCTTCTCTTTTCACTAAACCATTTTTTACAAGATATTGTTCAATAGAATTTGGTACCGCATCATATGATATAGTTGGTATGCCCATTAAGGCAGCTTCTGCAGTCATAGTGCCACCAGATCCGATAAACACATCTACAAATCTAAGTAAACTTTTACCATCTACAACTTTGTCCATCACTATCACTTTACTTCCAAATTCGCGTTTAAGTTGGCTTATTTGCGGTAGGTATCTACCTAAAATGACGACATTGTAATTTGGAAATTCTTTGATGATCTCGTATATAATTTTGGAAATTCTATTTTCATTATCAAAAACATAAGCAGCTTCTGATTCTTCAGGTCGTATTAGTATAGTCTTTTTTTTCTTTAAAAGAAAATTATAATTTAAATCGTTTTTTGATCTTTCTTTTACTATTACAGACGCATCAATTGCTTTGTATTGTGATATTTTTTCTTCAGAAATACCATATTTTGTAAATTCTTTTTTTGGGATAATCCATGGTATCAAGAGCGTTTGTATAATCGGTAAGGATAACCTCATTACGGCTTCTGCGTGAGGAGAATCACAAAAGGCAATATGCTTTACACCAATCCCATATGCAATTCTTGATGCTTCTGGAGAGCAAAAACTAACTGTTAATTCAGGATTGAATTTTTTTACTATTGATAATAAACGATGCATTCGTGTAAGACTTGCATTTAATTTGCCAATTTTATCGGATCCACCATGTTTTCCAACAAATACAAGATTTATGCCTCTAATTTTGGCAAGTTCTACTACTTCGCGATAATTTCTTGAAGTACAAAGCAGTTTGTTGTTTTTTTGTAATTTTCTGATCATTGGCTCAAAAAACAAAAGCTGTTTTGGAGTGAGTACATCAAACCATATTTTCAAACATTTTTGATAGAATTCTACGGTGGAAAAAGTTTTTCTTAGCCTTTCTGCCTAGCTGCAATGATTTGGGAGGGACAAAAGTTGTTGTTTATGGTCTTAGCACCGAGGGTTATTCCATTGCATGTCAAATGGCAATTAAAGGAGCAGACGTCTTTATTGTAGATGAATCCGCTCATATGGCAATATCCCTCAAATCAGAAATTGCCAAGACATATCCAAACGTCGCATCTCTAAAAGAGGATGAACCTTTACTTGGTGTAGAACCAATAGAAGTTGCAATATCACATTCAGAATATCTCTTCTTTGCTCCAAGGATACGAAAAACTGGACAAGAAATAAAGATGGAAATTCATTCAAAATTCAAAGATGCTACTAGTGCACTAAAGAAAGGAGGATCCGTTATTTACAACCTTCCGACAGGAATTGGTGGGAACAATGAAACCATATCTCTTTTGGAGCATGTAACCGGTCTTGAAGCAGGAAAGGGCATTTCATATTTCTATTATCCGCTTGGAACTAAAAATCAGACACCAGAAATTATAGGATCTTTTAATGGTAAGGCAGATGATAAACTTGCTAAACTACTTGAAACTGATAAAAAAGAAAAAAGATTTGTAACTATCTCTTCAGCTGAACTTTTTCATGCAATCAAGATACTCTCACAATTTTCTGGTTTTTCTAGTATACTTGAAGTCTGCAAATTTGCACAAGATAATAACACAAGAAATGATCTCATGTTTGCTGACTTCAAAAATCTCTTCTTGGATGACATAACTAATGGCTTGTACGATTTACGGTCACTAGGAACATCGCTTGAAGGAGCAGGTGCTATGATGTATTTAGTTAATGGAAGCATTAAAGGAATTGAAGGATATGTAAAACGATTAATAGATGAAATTCGTTCTACTCTGAAAAAAAATGAACTAAAAGCAAGTAGAATAAGAGTTGCTTTAGTCTGGTCACAAGATGCTTATGAAATGCGTGGTGACAAAGCTGACATGTTAAATTCTCTTGTAATAAAATTGCGTGATTACATTGGAGATGTTGAAATACATCAAAGTCCAACTTTTGATCTCTTTCACAGCGATAAAACTACTATAGTTGTAGCCTGTTCAAAATCAGATTATGAAAAAATTAGTAAGACTGGTAAGGGCACAGATCTAATAACCATAAAAACAAACCCGCTTTGCGAAATCCTGTAATAAGAGTAAAATTAGACAAGTTATCAGTCATCTTGTTTGTCTGAAGAGCAAAATACCGAAACAACAGTACAGGTGGATAGTTCTAATGAAAATGTAAAAGAACTAAACATTGATGAGCTAAAATCTATACTGGATAAAGAAAAAGAAACAGTTGCATCATATGAGAAAAAACTTCAATATCTTCTTGCAGATTTTGAAAATCTAAAGAAGAGAACAGAGTCTGACGTACAAACTCGTGTAAACTCTATGTTGACAGAAATTATGCTGAAGTTTTTATCAATATATGATGATTTTGTGCGCGCAAAAGACGTACTTGGGAAGCAACATGTTAATACGGACGGACTTGATGGTATCTTAAAAAATATGAATTCTTTTCTATCAGAATATGGTGTAACTCCAATAGATGTAATCGGTGAAATTTTTGATCCAAAATTACATGAAGCTATAGCTATAAAAGAAGATGTATCTTTAGACAACGATACAATTACCAAAGAGATTCGTAAAGGATATATTTTACAAAACAGAGTAATTAGACCAAGT
>JBGOUS010000139.1:0-3630 GCA_041477675.1 Nitrosopumilaceae archaeon | reverse complement strand
TCAAGGGAATTGGGTTATGAGGGTGGCGATTTAAAGTAAATCACGCTTCCACGCATAGATAATGCGATATACCTTTGTTATGGAGTGATGGATTGCTGGAAAGTTAATTTTCCAGTATATGGCACGTATCATGATACAATTTGATGGGCTTGTTCCACTCTGTTAAAGAAAAGAGAAAGAGGAGGGAACTTGAAGAAGATGTTTACAAAAAACTGTATCGGTACATATTTGATCTACACAAAAAAAACTCGCCAAGGGGATACCCCATTTCTAATGAGATTTGGTCTGAGATCAAACCAGATGTGTTACGCAGAATCGATAAAGAAATGAAGAATGAATTTGATACCTTCTCAGAGCAGGTAAAAAAATGGAATCTGCCATGCCGTACCATATACAATAACTTTGATCAACATGTTTCCGATCTGACAACAACTCTAGAAACTGAATTTAAACAAAACACTCTACTAAATGAGAGCGGCAACATTTCTGTTGAAAATAACAGTTACTCAATTGACAGCTTTATCAGATTTTATCTCATCGCTCTTTTGAATTTGGACATACGACATCCTGAAATGCTTTACAGGACAATGGCAGAATTCGTACAAATGTACTATCCGTTTCGTGCCGGTGAGATAATCTATCTTAAGAATAACAATCCTACATTTTTTGAAGTTCTCTTCAAACATCTTCCTGCCATACGCCAGATCTGTCTTGCAAACGTTGACTATGATACCATGATCAAAGATGGCAAAATAATCAAGGATCACATTATAGAATTAAGTGAAAAACTGGGAAAGAAGGTAAATGAATAGCACCTATAGGGTTGAGGATTGTTTCATTACCATCCGTATAAAACAAGAACCAGTAAAATCAATAAGCAATACCCTTCAGATTACCATCAATTGAAATCAAAATGAAAACTGGAAAAATTGTTATCCTTGTCATTCTTGTTTGTATTCCCATGGTGTTAAGCCTTGCAGTTCCACTGTACAATAATTCATCAGAGTTTTATGGACTACCTTTTTTCTATTGGTTTCAGATAATTCTTCTTGCCTCATCTACGGGATTTTACCTTGCATATTCATTTATCATTGACAAACCCCAAGTGAAATGATCTCCACAGAACTGATAATCTCATTTGTTTCTCTCTTTGTTTTATTCATACTACTTGGTTTTTATGCAAAAAACTGGCGCAAAGGTGATTTGAACAACATATCAGAATGGGCCTTGGCAGGAAGAAAGCTTGGAACTACAGTTGTATTTTTTTTAATAGGAGCTGATCTTTACTCTGCCTATACCTTTGTAGCTATACCGTCTGGAGTTTTCGTAAAAGGCTCGCTGTATTTTTTTGCCATCCCGTATGTAATCATGACATTTGGAATTGCAACGATAACAATGCCAAAGTTTTGGACCATAGCCAGGGAGAAAGGGTATGTAACTGCCTCGGATTTTGTCAAAGACAGATTCAGTAGCAGGACATTATCTATTCTTGTTGCAGTCACTGGAATAGTTGCCGTCCTACCATATATCGCATTACAAATAGTTGGAATGCAATCTGTCTTGACAGTCATGCTTGTAGGTACAAGCAATGCACAGACAGTTTCTGAGATAGCTTTGGTGATTGCCTTCGTGGTCCTGGCAGCATTTACTTTTACTAGTGGTTTGCGCGGAGCAACACTTACTGGAATTTTTAAAGACATTTTGATCTGGATAACAGTGATTGCAATAATTGTTGTTGTCCCTCTTTCTATTGGAGGTTTTGGGGTTGCGTTCTCGAATCTAAAACCAAATTATGTTACCTTGCCTGACAACATGATTTCCGCATACACGAGTCTTGCCTTTGGCAGTGCCATAGCACTATACCTCTATCCACACGCAATCAATGGTATTTTAAGTTCAGAGAGTGCTCACAAGCTTAGAAAAAGCACTGCCCTGCTTCCTTTGTATGGTATAGGTCTTGCAATTCTGGCACTGATGGGAATCTTGGTGTACTCTGTACCTTCTGCCATGGAACTCTTATCTGGATTTCCAGAAAGCTCACGCGGGATACTAGTTGTTCCCTCTCTGATACTATCAACAATGCCGGGATGGTTTGCAGGTGTTGCATTACTTGGAATTTTCATAGGGGGTTTGGTTCCCGCAGCAATAATGGCAATAGCGCAGGCCAACTTGCTTACAAGAAACATAATAAAAGAGATAAGACCTAGTCTTTCGCAACGTTCTGAAATCAGAATAACAAAGTGGGCTTCAACAATATTCAAGTTTGTTGCGCTAGCTTTTGTGTTTACTGTTCCAGCAAGCTACTCAATATCATTGCAGTTGCTTGGAGGAATTATAATAGTGCAGATTCTTCCTGCTGTATTGTTTGGTTTGTATGTTAAATGGTTGCATAAGGTTTCGCTGATTATAGGTCTAGTAGTTGGCTGTGCATCAGGTATTCTGATGGTAGAATTTGTAAATAATTTCGGGTCCCCAACCAATTCTCTTTTGAATACTCCATTTGGTCTGATTTATGTAGCATTGATAGCATTGGCGATAAATCTTGGCATAGTGTTTTTTGGAAGTGCAATTACACGGAGGCAGGACAAAATTAAAAAGAAAAGCTAGATTTTGGAAAATGAGATCGTTCTTCTACCTTCCCTTTGTAATTTGAATAGGCCAGAATTTTTTATTACACTTACGAATTCATCTCGTTTGCTATGATTTGTAAAGGAAAGAATGCCATCTTTTTTGAGAACTCGATTTAATTCCTTTAAAACTAGATCTGGCTTGATTAAAGAGTGGAACACATCATAAAGTAACACAATGTCGACATAGTTATCTGGGAGTCCTGTTTGACCATCTGATAATATTGTTCTAATGTTTGAAAGTCCTCTTTGAGATGCTTTTCTGCTTACTTGTTCTATTGCTAAAGGATGGGCATCAAGCGCATAAACTATTCCTGATTTTTCTACGATTTCAGCTGCTGCAATGGAAAAACTGCCAGGACCACAACCAAAATCAAGAACTATATTTCCAGGTTTGATTCTTGTTTCTATCAATCGTGTCTGTGGAGCAACGAGGTGATCTCGAAGCTTTAAAGTAGCGCTCATTATTTGAAAGTGTAAACCACTTTGGTTCATCTTTGAATTCAATTTAATACCATCAAACTCCTATTCTACTACAACCAACCCCTCCATCCATGGATGAAGGACACAATAGTAGTTGACATATCCTGAAGTATTGAATCTATGAGAATATGATTCTCCTGGTAAAATATTGCCACTAGTGATGATTCCGCTTGAGCCAAACTGCCGACTTTGAGTTATAATGCTATGAGTTGACGAGTCTGCATTGAACCAAGTCACAACTTGGTCTTCTTTAATCACCATACTTGAAGGAAAAAAACACGACTTGCCTGATCGACATTCTGTATCATCTCCTTGTTCTGTGATAATCACCTTTGCTGCAAAAGCTTCATGATTTTGCATGAAAAGGACAAAAACAGAGATCGCCAATCCCAAAATAATTTTGGCCGATGAACCGACCGGTAATTTAGACAGCGCCAGTGGGGCGATTATTATGAATTTATTTAAAGAATTAAATTCTAAATATGGGAGAACCATTCTCCTGGTTACTCACAATCCTTTA
>JBGOUS010000199.1:0-2548 GCA_041477675.1 Nitrosopumilaceae archaeon | reverse complement strand
TTACCTCTCCTACATCATAACAATTCTTACACAACCATTCCAACTCTTCATTTGCCTTTTCACTACTAACCAGTTTTACTTTTCCTTGTTCAGCTGTCTTTATTATACTGCTAATATTTTCATGCTTGAAAAATATCAAAATTATCTTGTCAGAGTTACACGTAGGACAGACTAGATCTCTTTTAGACCAATAAGTAATGTTTAGTTTCATAGTGGTCTGAATCTGTCACCAGAAAGATCATTTCTGATATGATACTCGATGTGATCACCAAAATCGACTTTGACTAAAAAGTATCCCAACCTTGGTTCACTTTCATATCTGTACAGTGCCAACTCATCAACCCAATTACTTCCAAGTACAGTTCCTACTCTGCCATCCAGGGTTTTCACTCTGTCACCTTCTTTGAATGTGATAGGAACTCCAGTAACATGTGGAGAATTTTGACCTACTAGTCCATTTTTGATCCTGGGACGTTCTGATTCAACCAAAGTATCAAAGCTAACTTCGCCATCAAGATCAATGCGAACTGCAGCCTCTTGATTATTTTCATGCAACAATTTCTTGAGCTCAGCGTTGCTTGCACCACATACAGTAAATCCAACATCTGTGTAGGATTTTCTTGGATTGAGAAGATCTTCCATGGTACAATATGTGTTTAGTTTTACTTAGCTATTTCTGTTATGAAGTTTAGTTATACTGAATTTTCACGAATGGAACCAACCAAACCAAAAATTGTACCTTATTACCCCGTTTATTACCCCATCCCTTTGTGCCTGATTTCCAGCCTTTGTTAACGTTTTTTTGTCGACTATTGTTTACAATTTACCCTTTTACGCCTGACTTTTTACCAACCAGGTTTCGTTATTTTTGACCATGTATTTCCTTTTATGCCTGACTTCCAGCCTGGTATATTACCACCCAGCCTATACCCACTGTGGTTTGTGGTCTAACCCATTTGTTTTTAGATTACTTGTTTGGTAGTTTTTTAATTCATGCAATGTAGGTGTCATTTCTATCTTGGCCTTTTGAAGGCGTAACTTGACTATCGACAAGATCACTTTGATTAACATTCTACGCCATGCAGGACGTTGGGGGTTTAATTTTATTTTCTTTTTCAGATCGTCATACATTTTCTCTAATTCATCCAAGTCCTTTTGAAGATAACACACAGCAAATTCTTTTGCAATTTGTTGGCGTGTAATAAAATCGTAATTAATGTCATGCGTTATCAGTTCTTCAAATTCCTTAAAGTATACTGAAACTGTCTTTATATTTATTCCAGTTATTTGTGACGTAAAGTGAGCTGATTTACCATTATCAAAATGTTCTTGTAATATCTTTCTTATCTCCAACTGCCTTCTTTTTGAGGGTCTTCCACCTCTGCTTTTGATTTTTACAATATGCTCTGGGATCTGCATACTATAATGTTGCATGATCTTAGCTATAAAGTTTTGAAGAGTTGACCAGTTTTCTCCAGTTATTTTATCAAGTTGTATTTAGCTTTTACGGTTAAGATGATTAAACTTCAACCATTTTCTCTTGACTTGTAGCTTGTTGTATTGCCTGTTTGACATGTTGCCATGCTTGGGTTACAGAATGTGGGTTGACTTGGCCTACAGGTTGTGGCATTGCTTGCTTTGCAAGCTCAGAGTCTAGAGCCATGAATTTTTTGATCACAGGGCTGTTTTCATTTAGTGTGTATAGCTGTGCCTTACCAAATCTTCTTGTCTCCAGAACAATACCAAACTTAATTAGTTCATCCCAAACCTTGTAAAAGGTAGTTTTAGAAATTCCAATATTTTCTATTATCTCTTTTTTAGAATAGTCACTTCTATTGTCAAGAAAGAAATCTATGATCCTAAGTTTTGGTGTATCGCCCAAGAATTGTATTAGTAATGATTTATCCATGTTTTCTACAATCTCCTATATTCCAGAATATACGTGAATCCAGACTCAGACTTGATTGGCTAAAACAAGTAAATTTTATGAATTTCATATCTTCTTATCAATAATCAAGTATTTATTCTTGACTTACAAAGGTACTATAAGTGTACACATGTTTACCGATGATGAGATACGGGCAAGAATTCTGCATAAACTCTACAGACGTGGAAATTGGGGTGCTAGCCATACCTCAATTGAGAACCTAAGTAAGGGGTTTAACATGCGTGACCTTGGCAAGAAAGGAGCAAAGCGGGTTGATGATGTTGCAGATGAGTTGATAAAATGGAATTGGTTATTGACAAAGCCTACAGGTTACGGGAAAGAAGTTAGTTTGAACCACGAGGAAACCCAAGAAATTACCGCATACATAAACCAGTTCTTTCCTGATGTGGAATAACAGGTATTCGAATATTCGAAGGTTCAGTTTTGTGATTGTTTTGTTATCAAAAAATCTATGGAATATTCGACTTAGAATTTGTCTTAAGGAGTATGGGCTGAAGGATACTGCGGTCTATCGATGTTCCATTAATATCAACGATGCATTCTATGTGACCTTTGTCAATCGAACACTTTTCAAGTTCTTCTATGCCCGATGTTATGAAT
>JBGOUS010000059.1:0-5989 GCA_041477675.1 Nitrosopumilaceae archaeon | reverse complement strand
CGATGTTTGCGATTTTGAAATGATTCAATACGATAATTTGAATATATTTGGTACGCAGTTTCATCCAGAGATGAGCAACGATGGAAAACTCCTCTTAGAGAGGTTTGTCTCAATTTGATGGTTTTAATATCTAGCGTTTAATATCATACTTCTTGGAATCAGAACACACGCTTTTTCTGCCAGTGGTAGAAGAGGATGAAGAAAACATTTGCCTACCGCTTGTAATCACAGTTGTTTCCAAATATTGGGGGGTTGATTTGCCATTTTCAGAGGCAAAAGAAATCTCCAAAAAATATCCTAACATGAAAGGAAGCATAATGATTGAAGGAATCGAGCTCGCAGAAAGACACGGCTTGACAAGCCTGATCCTGAACTCTTCCATTAAAGAATTGAAAAAAATAATTGATACGGGAATTCCTCCAATCGTCATTCTTCCAGGTATACATGATACCGTACAACATGCGTCTGTTATTTCTGGATATGATGAGACAGAAAGAACAATAATTCATTATTTTCCACAGCCTGATACGGTAGGAGTTATTCCGGAAAAAAAATTCGACCAACAGTGGTCAGAAGATAGCAGACTAATGCTTCTGGTGGCCCCGTCTGATATCCTTTCCAAAATAAACCCTGAAAACTTGAAAACGGAAAAATCAAACCGATTTTGTTTCATTTCCGAGAGGCTACGTTTACACAAAAATCTTGATGATGCTATTAATATATTAAAAAATGCACTTGAGATTGATCAAACAAACTCAACCGCACTTTGTCTTCTTGGCGGAATGCTAAATGATCAAAACTCTCCCGAGGCAGTAAAATACTATCAAAAAAGCATAGAATACAACAAATCATGTTATCTGGCATACAGGGGTCTTGGGAACTATTATCTAAAAGAAAAAGACTATCCAAACTCGGAAAGATATTATACAAAGGCAATTGAAATAAATCCAAACAGGTTTGGCCCAATTTATAAAAATCGTGGATTGGTAAGACTAGAACAAAACAAAAAAAGTGAGGCAAAGAAAGACTTTACAACATATCTGAGTCAGATGCCTAATGCAGCAGACAAAAACAACATGCTTGAAGCAATAAAAGAACTCTGATATCTATAGAAAGGTTTTACAACACTTTAACGAGTATGTATTCATGAATTGCATTTTTTGTAATATAATAAACAGGAAGATTTCTGTCCGAAAAATAATGGAGACAAAAGAATCACTAGCATTTTTGGATGCATTTCCATTAACAAAAGGCCACACCCTAGTCATCCCAAAAAATCATTACACAAAGATCCAGGAAATGAGTAAAGAGGATAATGCAGATTTGTTTGAAACAGTGAGAGTTCTTACAAACAAGATAGAACTATTGTTCTCCTCGTCCCTCATAGCCGTTCATAACGGAAAAGAAAGTGGACAAGAAGTCCCTCATGTACATGTGCATATTATCCCACGAACTACTGATGACGGTGCTGGACCAGTCCATGGAATGTTTAGAAAAAGACCACATCTTACAAATGATGAACTTGATCAAATTGCAGGAAACCTCATGTTAGAATCATAACTTGAAAACTTATGACAATTAAATGCGGAGTGCGGGATTTGAACCCGCGGCCTTCAGCTTGGGAAGCTGACGTCGTGCCGGGCTGGACTAACTCCGCTCAATCCAACTTTGGATCTAACAATATATAGCCTAATTACTAAAATATCACATGGATGCAAAGTGTCCAGAGTGTGAAAAAATTGCAACACTTGATGATGACATTACAATTGTAAAGTGTGCTTATTGTGGATTTGAAGCAAAATATGATGACTATCTAGAAATCATGAAAGAAAAAGTTGGCGAACTAGTTGCAAACTTCAATCCTGACAGATCCGGATTTTAAATCACCAAAAACTTCCCTTGTCAGAACAATCAAGATGCGAACCACAGTTTGTACATATCATGTGACAAGCTTGCAATGAGACCATCGGTTTTTCGCATTTGGGACATTTGATCTCGTCCATGATTTAATTTTGCATGTAATTATTTTAAAAGATTTAGGTACAAAGATTAATTAATAGTCTTAAGACTTTTTCAGAATGCTTGGCTACATTCAAAATTACAATATCCGACAAAAAAGGCAAGTCAATAACAAGAGAACTAAAAGAAAAGGACGCAAACCCATTACTTGGTCTCCAACTAGGAACTGAAGTGGATGCAGCCATAGTGGGGCAACCCGGAAAGATGAAAATAACAGGCGGCAGTGACAAGTCAGGTGTTCCACTAAGAGCTGACATACATGGCGGGGCACGAAAATACATACTGCTTTCAAAAGGAGTTGGCCTACGAGATGCGGAAAAAGGCCAACGCTTTAGAAAACTTATTCGCGGAAACTTGATCACAGAAGAGATCTACCAAGTAAATTGTGCATTAGATGGTGAACTAAAAATTGATGAGGCTACAAAAGCAACTCCTGAAGAAAAACCAGATGAAAAGCCAAAAAAGGCATAAGTTAACATAGGCGATTTTCAAAAGCTGAACGTTGCATTGGCGTGAAACTCTTCCAGATTGGTATGTAAAAAAATATGGACATCAACCATGTGTTAACATTGGAACTGCAGGACATGTTGATCATGGCAAAACAACACTAATTCAAGCTCTTACGGGTGTATGGACAAGTGCGCACAGCGAAGAACTAAAACGTGGAATTACAATCCGTGTAGGATATGCTGATGCAGCATTTTACAAGTGTAAAAGCTGTGACACGCCACTTGGATATTCTGTTACACCAAAATGCAATAATTGTGGAAAAGAAAGTGAATTATCAAGAGTTGTAAGTTTCGTAGACAGTCCTGGTCACGAAAGTCTTATGGCAAACATGCTTTCTGGTTCTGCTCTAATCGATGGAGCAATGCTTGTAATTGCAGCAAATGAAAAAGTACCACAGCCTCAAACAAAAGAACATCTACTCGCACTACAAACTCTTGGAATACAACAAATCGTGCTTGTACAGAACAAAGCTGATCTCGTCTCATATGAAGATGCTATGACAAATCATGCCGATATTGTAAAATTTGTCAAGGGCACAAATGCTGCCAAGGCACCAATAATACCAATCTCTGCTCAGTCAAAACTGAACATAGACGCATTGATTGGAGCAATCGAATCCACGATTGAAACTCCAAAGCGTGAGGAATCTAAAAACACGGTAATGCATGTCTTGCGTTCGTTTGATGTTAACAGACCTGGTGCTAAAATTAAGAACATTAAAGGAGGTGTAATAGGCGGAAGCATTGTTCAGGGTTCCTTAAAAATAGGAGATGAAATTGAGATAAAACCAGGTCTCTCCGACGAAAAAAGTGGCAAATATGAATCGATCATGACACAAATAGCTTCACTTGGAACTGGCGCAGGTCTTGTGGATGAAGTAAAACCTGGCGGTCTTGTTGCAATAGGAACAAAGCTTGACCCTTCAATGACAAGAAGTGATTCACTAATTGGTTCTGTAATAGGAAGACCAGGTACTCTTCCAGAAAATTCTACAAGCACAAAACTCGAAGTAAATCTGTTTGATACTGCAGTTGGCTCAGCAGGCGAGATCAAAGTTTCATCTGTCCAAGTCGGTGAATCATTAAGGTTAAGCATAGGAACAGCTCCGATTCTTTCCAAAGTTACAAGTGTTATAGGAGGAAAGATTGAGGTACAACTCAAAAGACCGGTGTGTCTCTTTGAAAAGGGTAAGGTTGCATTAAGCAGAAGGATAGCAGAACGATGGAGATTGATTGGTGCAGGTGTCGTAGTTGGCTGAGGTTGTTTGTGATACAAGTTTTTTGATGCTTCTTGCATCAAAAAATATCAAAAACATATCAAATCTTGAGACAGAGATAGGAGCAATTGAGTTTGTAGTGCCTGATATGGTTATAAAAGAACTTGAAAGAATCTCTTATGGGAAGACAATTAAAAAAAAACTTCCGCATTTGGTGCCTTACAATTAACTAAGAATTTTAAAATAATTAAAATCTCAGGCAAATCTGTTGATGAAGCCTTAATTTCACACATAAAACTTCATAAAGGAATTGTAGCAACTATTGACTCTGAACTCAAAAAAAGGATAAAAAAATTGGGTGGTGCTATTCTTTCTCTGGCGAATGATAGGATTGTTCTAGAACCTTAGTAAAATTTAACTTGATCAAAAATTAATTATTGATCATGTTTGAATATCACGGAATAAAAATAAGATGGTACGGTCATGATTCATTCACACTAGAAAAAGAAATAACGATTTGTATTGATCCGTTCAAGCTATCTAAAACTATACAACCAGATCTAGTGTTAATCTCGCATAATCATTTTGATCACTTGAGTCTGGAGGATCTGAAAAAAATTTCATCTAAAAATACAATAATTATTGCTGCTAATGAATGCATATCTCAAATTTCAAACGTATCCTTAAAAGAAAAGATAGGAATTGCACCAGGCGAGGAAAAAACAATAAACAATATCAAAATAAAAGCCGTACCAGCATATAACATAGATAAGATAAATCCAGATACAAAAATGCCATTTCACCCAAAAGAAGACAAGAAGGTCGGTTTTATTATTACCATACAAGGAACATCAATCTATCATACGGGTGATTCAGATCTTATCCCAGAAATGGCTGATCTCAAACCGGATATTTTACTTGTTCCAGTTAGTGGTACCTATGTAATGACTGCAAAAGAAGCCGCAAATGCAGTTGAGAAAATAAAACCAAAAATTGCTATTCCTATGCATTATGGGACTATAATTGGGAGTGAAAATGATGCAAAAGAATTAAAAGATATGGTAAAGTCATGTAAAGTACAAATTCTTACAAAAGAGTAATAAGCCTAAAAAATTCCACCCAAATTGATTGATTTCTAATAACAAGTTGTTTGCTGTTGGTAGGTTCGAGTTTAGCAAACACCACTTACTGATTATAGGAATACTCATAATTTCATTTTCTATATCTGCAATGATAAGATCTCAAGCAGCGCAATATGGCTTTGAGCTTAACGAATTTGATCCTTTTTTCAATTATAGAGCAACCAAATATCTTGTCGATAATGGCATTGATGCCTATGTAAACTGGCATGATAATATGAGCTGGTATCCACAAGGGAGAGACATATTTACAACATCCCAAGTACCATTGCATTTTACAGCAGCATTTCTGTACCAAATTTTTGGTGGAGGTTCAAGTCTCTATGATTTTACTATCATTTTTCCTGTTGTATTTGGTTCGCTTACTGCAATAGTCATCTTTGCCTTGGTGCGAGTCATTGGGGGTACCACTGCAGGCCTTTTTGCATCGCTATTCTTTGCACTATCTCCAGCTATAATCGTTAGAGGCACCATAGGGTGGTTCAAATCAGAACCACTTGGACTCTTTTATGGTCTTTTAGCCCTCTATCTATTTCTTAGTGGACTAAAATCAGAAAATCACAAAGTAGCATTTGGAAAGTTAATTGGTGGCGGATTGCTTCTGGCAATCGGTTTTGCTTCTTGGGGAGGAATACAATTTTTCCTTATGCCAATAGGACTGTTTATTGTGGCACTACCATTCTTCAGAAAAGATCACAAATTTCTGCTTTGGGCGATACCTGTCTTTGTAATAACCACTGTTCTAGCTTCATCATTATTTGCAAGACCAGGAATTAGTTTTCTAACTGGAGTTGGCGGATTTTCACTGATCGGACCAACCGTGTTTCTATTTGTTCTAACATTAATTCGAAAATTCAGTAAAGAAGAAAATGTAGTACGAAATAGTTTGGCGTTTTTAGGATCAGCCATACTGGCTGGAATTGGAATAATCTCATCGAATATCCTTTCGCTACCAAGCTTTCGTTATCTTAATGCAATAAATCCATTCCTGACTACAAAGGATCCACTGGTAGACTCTGTTGCAGAACATTCAACCCCAACACTAGAACAAAATTTCATCTTTCTATCTGTACTGTTATTGTTTGCAGGTATAGGCATATGGTTG
>JBGOUS010000029.1:0-8496 GCA_041477675.1 Nitrosopumilaceae archaeon | reverse complement strand
TTACATCCTTTGACTTTACGCCCATGGCCATTTGCTTTAGAGGTGAAGCCATGTGGTTTTTCATGGAACCATCCATGGTATTCGTTTTGTTATCCATCATGATCTCATCAATTTTCACAAATGGGCAGTTTACTATGGCACCGGCTACCTCAGTACTAAGCGCACTTTTTGAGGCTGCAGATGTGATCTGGCTTGTCATGGTTAGAAAATCTGCTGAATCTGGAGCTGTCCAAGTTACTGCCTGAATCCTCCACATTGGACTGTAAAACTCATCGCCAGCATTTGTAGAGCCAATGCTGGCTTGAAATCCCATTGGTCCAGTCCCTTTGATTCCGTTTGTAAAGACGTAAAGATCAGAAGAAGCTGCTGAAATTAGAGTTGCATTTGTCCTTGGTACAAATGCTACGCCAAGCATGTCTGCAACTTCTTGTTTTGATGCATCAGTTGCGATGTAGTATATTGTAGAACCATCTGGCCCAAATCCACGATGTGCAACAAATGTTGCTTGCATCTTTTGTGTATCGATATCTAAAACTTGTCCTCCTCCATATGGGGTTTGGTCAGTAAGTGTTTTATTTTCACGCACTTGCAAGCTTCCGCCATCCCACTTTACAAATGGACAGTTTACTACAAATCCTGTTGGTGTAACTGAAAGTTCGCCCTTGGTTTGTGCTGTAAGAATTTCTGCTTGTGATTTGAGCTCCCTTGGAGTCATACCATCATTCCACTTTACGATATTGATTGACCATAATGGACTATAGTTTATGTCACCTGGCTTGGAATCTGCTACACTTGGTTGAAATCCAAGAGGACCCTGTCCTTTAATCCCATTTTCAAATGCATAAATCTGTGCTAGTGA
This sequence comes from Nitrosopumilaceae archaeon, assembly GCA_041477675.1. Lineage (GTDB taxonomy): Archaea > Thermoproteota > Nitrososphaeria > Nitrososphaerales > Nitrosopumilaceae > UBA8516. The sequence goes on along the minus strand of JBGOUS010000029.1, from coordinate 7,637 downwards.
ATCAGCTGGAGTTTTTTGTAATGTCGGGGCGTATACAACTCTAAAGCCTGTAAAATTTGTTAAATGATCTGCGAGACCTTTATCTGAAGCTTCAGTTGAAATGTAAAATACTTCAGAGCCTTTTACATAACCTTTGGTTAATGGTATTGTTATTGGTAAACTCGTCTTTGTTAATTTGCCATCCATCATCTTGGAATTCATCATTTCCATCGCATTGGCGTGAAGGTTTGGTGCTACAAGTAATACTGTCAATGTAAAAACAAAGAACAACGGTTTGTGATAGTTTTTCATTTACGACTGAATCAGGAGGATATCATTTAATGTTTTTTCCAAATCTCATCCAAAACTAAATCTTACTACTAGAAATTAATTAAAAAAACAAAAAGAAGAGAAGGGTTAGTTTCTAACTAACGAAGGTCGCAATATAACACGCATCTTGTAGGCAGTAAGGATTTCTTTGCATCTGTTTCGTATGGTGACTTCGGTGATTCCTGCTATGCTGGAAACGTCTCTTTGCAGCATGCTCTGTCCAAGCAGAATTGAGGCGATGTACAGATATGCAGCAGCCAGTCCGTTTGGAGCCTTGCCATCAGCGAGGCTATGATCTTGCGTTTTTTGTGCTATTTCTGCAGCAAGCCTCTCGACACGCACCTCAATCTTTGCTAGATTTGCAATCTTTGAGATGTACTTGTCTAAGGTGATTACATGTGCAGATGTGTTTCCAAGCTCCATTACAATCATTCTGTAGTATTTTGCTGTCAGTTTCACATTCATGTCAAGCTCCTTTGAGCTTCCAGTTGCAGCACAGATCTCATCTAGTGATCTTACGACATCACATTGTTTGCAGGCCATGTATATGGTAGCTGCTGACATGCATGTTACGGATTTTCCTTTTGCGTCAAACTGACCCTCAAAGTTTCTGTAGATCATCGATGCAGATTCTAGTACATTTTTTGACAGCGATAGCACCTGGCAAGTCTCTCCTACCTTTTGTAGGATGTTTGCCAGTCGTCTCTCTCTTGGAGAGGCAACTCTGATTCGAGTCTGCCACTTGCGCAGATTGTACATCTGGTTTGCTACTTCAACGTTTATTGTCTTTCCACTAAAGTCCTTTGTGCCAAATGCGATTTCAGTTCTAATCCCCAAATCATGCTGGGAATAAGTTGTCTGTCCAGTTGCTCTAGCCGACTTCATCCTTTCTTCAGGATTTGTAGATCGGGATTCTGGGCCAGAGTCGGACATTTGTTCCATTGCAACCAAACCGCAGCCAGAACAAATTTTTTCTCCATTGTGAATGTCATCAATTAATGTAGACTGACATTCTGGACATTGTGTTTGGTATTCTATTCTATTCATCTTTTTCTTCCTTTGAATCGTTTTGGTCTTACTGCAGGGGATTCTTTGTCCATGAAAATTTTTTTTCCTATATATTTTTGGATATTATTAGTAAGCGGAGTTGCAGACGCATAAGGTGCATCTACAGGACCTATCATTTCTGTCACCTTTGCAATTTTTCTACCAGCTTCATCAACTAATAGTTGGCCATCACGTACAGTGGTAGTCAATCTGATGATGACCCTGCCACTACTGGCCAAATGCAAAACTTCGCCGACCCCCTGCAATTATTTTCTCAAACTAGATACCCTTATCAATAGAGTTCTGTCAAAATTACTTTAGCTGCAGCTAGAAGAGCTTTTTACTTTGACTGTTTTGCCCTTTTTGAAACCAATTTTTCTGAAATCTTTGATATGACTTTTGATTTGGGCAATCCTTTTGGCAAAATAATGTACCCTGATCTGACAAACGGCCTTCTTGGAAATCTGACCTTGTCATTTTCTTCCTTTGGAATAAAACCTGCAGCAGTTGCAGCTTCGGACAATTCTTTTAGTGAAGGATCAAAAACACTTTTTTCTCTTGAAACTCTTCTACCCATTTTTTTTGGCAGTGTTTTGTTAAAATAATCAAGCCAGACTACGACGTGTTCGTAATCTTTCATGATATCACTTTATTAAAATTGCATTTACAATGCCGCTTTGCCCAGGTCTTGACACCACTCTGCATTGACCCTCTTGTGTTTCAATTATGGCTCCTTTTGAAATGACACCGCGTCTTTCATAATCATTGTTTGATGGGTTTTTTAAAACTTTTAAAATTTTTGTCTTCTTTACTTTTTGTCCTGGAACTGCAAGATTAACAAAATCTGCTGTCTTCAATGCAGTCTTTGAATTTTTTCCGCGAACCTTTCGTGTAATTGTTTCTTGCTCGCCTGATAAAGTTTCTACAGGATATCTGTCGATTTCATATTTTCTTCTTGTTCTAAGTGGATATCTTTTTCCACCAGTAATCTTACTTGTTGCAAGGTTCTCAACGCACTTTTTCATATCTTGTCCATCAAGTGACTCTAATTTATACTATGATCAGTTTGTGTTTGGGTAATTGTTGTATGATGATGAATTCTGAAATTTTTTTATAAAGTTGGACTGGTTTGTGGTTCGGGGATGGGCTGCACTATTTGCGGTGCGCTTCGTACCTTGGAGAAGAGTTTTTGTTTTAGTGCGTCCTTGCCACCTTGTACTCCAAAATACTTTTGGAACTTTTCGCTGGTGGTGTAAATTTTCATCCTGCCAACATTTTGGTATTCTAAATAACCAAGCTGGTACAAATGTCTAAGATGTATGTATACCCCAGAACCTCTTATCTCAACTAGTTGTTTTGAAGAAATTGGCTCCATGTAAGCGATATATGATAATGTCTTTAGTGTGGCATTTGGAAGTAGAGGTTTTGATGCATATTTTCTAATTACCGCATTATATTCTGGCTTTAACTGAAAGACATATGAGCCGTCAGGAAGGCTTGCAACCTCGATTGCCTTAAATGCAGACTTTGTTCTTTTTGTCAAACTTGCCATTAAAGCCATTGTCTTGCTTCGTGATTCTGTTCCAGACGCCCTGATTAGCTCCTCCATAGAAAGTGGCCTGCCAGCGGAATAAAGTGCAGCTTCAATCCTTGCTCCTGCCTCCTCGTCACCTTCTATCTTACCCATTTACAAAAAATTGTGTCAAAGCGTACTTAAAAGAATGCTTTATCGGTAGTTGATCATGTGGTAAACTTCTCTTTTACCAAAGAGATGGTGATGTCATTTTCTAACTGCTCAAGCTCGACTTTTTCATCCCTTGCGAGGAAAAGTATGGCAAAAAAGCACCTTACTATGTCAATTGTTTCAAGCGCTGAAACTATCATCTTAAACGAGCCAGAACCAGTAGAGCGAATCTTGTTTACAATTAGTTCCTCATACTGTCCAATTATCTTTTCAAGACCGATAAAATAATCATTAAAGTCAGGAACCTCTACTGGCTCAAACTGCATCTGCCTCCTGCTAGAACGTGGATTGGCAATCGTTCCAATAAGATTCTCTAGTACACTGAGAAGCTCGTCAAGTGTAACAGGATATGTAGCCTCGTGTCTGTAAGGCATGTCTATAGTTTCTACATCGATATCCAATCTCTGCTTGAGTGGCCTTTTTTCCATTGCTGCTTTTTGTAGTGCAAATATGCTTTCAACCTTCATTCTGTGAATCATTGCAGAAGAAAGTGCTGCAATTCCAGCAACACGAAGATCTTTTTTTCCTGTCTGATTTAGAATTTTTATTAACAGTTCCAAAATTTGAATAATATCTATAGCCCAGACATCTTTTTTTGAGATATCGACTGGATTGAAAAGAACATTAATTGGAGGCATTGAAATGCCTGAATTGGGATTTTCCTGATTCATTGAGATGAAATAATTTTTTGTTTATAATATCTCACCGCTCTATTTTTTTCCCTGACCAAGTCAACAATGGATGATTTATCTTTTCTACCCGAAGCTTATATCTAATAAATTCTAAATGTATATCATGATTGAAATCCATATTGAATGTCCTAACTGTAAAAGTGGCAATCTATGTTATGATAGATATGAAGCTGCATGGAGGATCTTAAAACCATGCAGCTGGCTATATTGCAAGCGGTGCAAGTATCAAATTGACATGGAGAAGTTTAAAAAATCACTTTACTGTGCGTGATAATCAAACTCTTATATTGTTAGACAAAAAACAATACTGCCATGAGAGCAGCGCAGATTATTGCCCCAAAAGAACCATTACAACTAAAAGAATTGGAAATTCCAAAACCAGATGAATTTCAGGTAATAGTAAAGGTAAAGGCTGTGGGAGTCTGTCATAGCGACTTGCACCTATGGGATGGGGGATATGATACAGGCTCTGGCTCTTTTATGAAGGCAACAGACCGTGGTGTGAAATTTCCTGTGACTCCAGGTCATGAGGTGGTAGGAACTGTCACTCAAATAGGAAACTCTGTTAAAGATATCAAACCAGGAGACGAAGTCCTAGTATATCCATGGATTGGGTGTGGTGTCTGCCCTGCATGTGTTGCAGAAAACGAAAACCTTTGCGATGCACCGCGTTCACTGGGTGTTTTTCAAAATGGTGGTTATGCAGAATATGTCTTGATCCCGCATTTCAAATATTTGATAAAAATAACGGGCATTGATCTTGAAGGCGCTGCATCTCTTGCATGTTCTGGTTTGACTGCCTTTAGTGCTGTAAAAAAAGCCAATGTAAAAGCTGGAGAATTTCTTGTAATTATAGGAGCTGGAGGATTGGGACTGATGGGCATTCAAATTGCAAAAGCAATTACCAAAGCCATTATAATTTGTGCAGACTTGGATGACGCCAAACTTGAGGCTGCAAAAAAATTTGGTGCAAACCATACGATAAACTCTAAAGATCCTGAAGCCGCACAAAAAATAATTTCTATCTGTAATAACAAGGGAGCTGAATGTGTAATTGATTTTGTAAATGCTCCGCCAACGGTAAAAATGGGTCTTGCACTATTACGAAAACGTGGAAATCTTGTCCTTGTGGGATTATTTGGTGGTTCCGCTGAGATAATTCTTCCGACAATTCCGTTAAAGGCTATTACAATCCAGGGAGCATATACTGGAAACTATGCCAGTCTTGTGGAACTAGTTGAGCTTGCAAAAAAAGGTGTGATAAACCCAATAATAACAAAAAGATATTCGCTTGGTGATGTAAATGTAGCACTAGGGGATTTAAAGCAAGGAAAAATAATTGGACGTGCTGTCATAAACCCATAAATTGTAAGTAAATCAAAGTTTTCATAAAGGAAGTTGGTTTCTCAAAAATTTAAATAAAAGATTCCTAACGTAATTTACGTGAGCAAAATAATTTCTTCCTCCTCCGATGTGGGAGCCCTTTTGGGAATGACCATTGACAAAATCATGGAAACTGACGCATTGATAATGGAAGGAGACAAGACTGTCTTGGATGCCATAAATAAAATGCAAGAAAAAAACGCCAAAGTTGTCCTAATTTCACATCAAGGAGAAGCAGTAGGGTTGGTAAGCAAGTCAGATATTCTGTTTAAGGTGGCTGTCAAAAACCTGCCACTAAACAAAGTAAAGCTGCGAGAAATAATGTCTAGTCCAGTTTACAGCCTTCCACCACATTCGACTTTACAAGAAGCGCTAAACTACATGGACAAGTATGACATAAAGCAAATAATTGTAAGCACTGGTTCTACTATTTTGGGAATTTTGAAACGTGCAAGCATATATGAAAATGTGCAAAAGGCATCCATGTCGACAGTTGATGCTCTTACTGAAGGTGCACCAATGTGTATCATCAATCCAAATGCTGTGAAATATGTAAAGGACTTGAGTACAGCAAAGGCTGTCTGTCCGTACTGCGAATCTCCCTTTGATGATAAGAATGCTCTGTCAAAACACATTGATAGACTCCATGGCGGTGCAGGTCTCTTAGAAGGAGACTCTAGACAATATTAAAAAAGAACTGGAATTTTTATTTAAAAAATAATTTTTTTCACTTTTTACAGGTATTACCAACTTTGGTACTACCTTGATTCTGAATTTTATTGTATGGTCCCACGCGCAGGACTTGAACCTGCGACAACCCGGTTTCTGTAAGCCTGATAGGCTGACATCAGTTAGCCAAGAGCCAACCACTACAGCCGGAAGCTCTACCAGGCTGAGCTAGCGTGGGACTTGATTTCACGCCGTATTTTCGTATTAAATAACTATCGAAAACTTGGATTCAAACTTGAAGGAATTTATTAATTTTATGTCGACTTTGAAAAATAATCCGATCACCTAACACTATATAAGAAACTGGCTTGATCACGATCACGTGTCTGGGAAGACAGCATTGGGAGAAGGATATGTGTGTGCGCCATACATGCATGACCATACATCAATTGAACTAAAAGATACATGGGAAAAATCAAAAGACGTCGATGATTTGTATTTTGTTACTGCCACGTTTTCTGAAGAATGCGGTGCATATTTTCCTTCACGCTCAAATCACTATATCCTTGCCAAGTTCAAAAATGCCATAAAAATAATGAAAGAGATTGAAAAATACAAACAGGAAAAACTAACCTTTGTGTTTACAATGGATGGAGAGTTGTTCCAGCGAGACATTGATGGAAAACTAAACTTTCTTTCGGTATATCATTTGGATTATGGTCAGTCAGACGAAGACATTAGGGATGTTGCATCAATCATTGCAAAACGTGACAAAGTTAGGAGGGCAGGTCTTGTACATCTTGATCTTTCTGCAAATGAAATTCAAAAGTTTACATTTCCATATGTCAATGACTTGGTAGTGCTTGAAGTGTCAAGTGACAAAAGTCATCAGAGTTCTAACAAATATTGTGAAAAAACAAGACGTGATGTTAGTAGAAAAGGAATAACAATGACAAACCTTGTTAGCCTCTCTGTTCTTGATAAACTAAAATAGAAAAGTTAAATACGCTGCCAAATTCTGATTTTGTAATGAGCAAACCATCAGAACTTGGTTCGTTAAAAATTGGTTCGTACATTTTGTTACCAGTTGACAGTCCCAATCCAGAACCATGTAAGATAGTTGAGTATGATACCAGCAAGCCAGGAAAACATGGTGCAGCAAAGGCAAGAATTGTTGCAGTTGGAATTTTTGACAAGAAAAAATATCCACATGTGTCACCAGTCAGTGCTCAAATAATGGTTCCACTAATTGACAAAAGGGTGGGCTCTGTCATTTCAAAAACGGAATCAATAATTCAAGTGATGGACTCTGAAACCTTTGAGGTCTTTGATGTCAGCCAGATTGAAGATGAGATAAAAGACAAGGTAGTACAGGGACTAGACGTTGAATACTGGAAGGTAATGGATAGAACTATTATAGTCCGAATCAAGAGCTAAATTTCGGATGCTGATGATGAGTAGAAAAGCCAACTGAACTATGATGAAGATTATGAGTATTGAGGCATCCTAGGCTTTTCTAGTTCTGAACAACGATTATACATGAGAATGGTCTATAATATATCGCATGAAGGGTTTGTGCAACGTATGCCTTTCTTCAAATATGGAAATCACCGTAAGAGACAGCCTTTTCCTATGTGAAAAATGCCTCAAACAGGTAACAAAGCTAGAAAAAAATTAATTGGCATTAAAACTTTGTGACTGCACAATGAATCTTGCAGCATTATTTTCTGGAGGAAAAGATAGCACGTTTGCCATTTACAAAGAAAAACAAAAAGGAAATGACATAGCATGTG
>JBGOUS010000048.1:0-6893 GCA_041477675.1 Nitrosopumilaceae archaeon | reverse complement strand
GTATTTTTGAAATTAAGGTACCAACATGAAGACAAAAAGAATTGCTGTAATAGCTATTATGGCATCGATTCTTCTAGTACTGGCAATACACGCCAAAGTCTTTGCTGATGAACCAACACTGGATACTGATGGTGCAGAGGCAGTTAACCTAAAGACTGTCTTTCATTTCAGAGATGGCGAGGAAACCATAAGCACGTTTAAAATCTTTGATACTCTGAGTAGCGGGTTTGATCGTAAAAAAGCACTGAGCTTTTTCCTAGAAGGCGTAATAGGTTGGGACAGGCCATTGCTCTATAATGCAATTGGAGATTACTACCAATATGGCTATAATGGACAATACCAGAATGCCGAATTTGATGTCGACATTATATTTCAGCGGGCAAATGATCACCTCAGAGAACTACAGTACAGTGATTGTCGAGTAAAAGCATATGATGTGTTCACAGAGGCCAAGCCAGAAAAGGCTTTCACAGGAAATACCGCATCAAACAGATTTGCATATGTAGATAAAATAACATTTGACTGCAGAGGCTTTGAACCAATCAACCCAGTATATCAAAAAATGATAAATGACAAGGAAACGCTTGCTACTGAAGAGGCCATGAAAAATCTAAACCATGAAAAAGAAACAAAGAAACAGACAGAAGCAACCACTGCAAAATATACAATACAAGGACAGTTGCAACAATATTTCCCAACAGAGATAACTGAATCAATGCCTTCATGGGTTAAACAAACTGCCAAATGGGTAGAGACAGGAAAAATCACTCCTCAAGAATACCAAAATCTAATTCGATTTATGGTAGAGAATAGAATACAATAAATCTAATCTTCTAATTTTTTATTTTTATCTTTTTATTTCAAATTATTTGTTATCCACTATATAGTTTCATAGTGCACATGATGATCACATAATCAATATGGAAACAGGATAAGTATTTTTGAAATTAAGGTACCAACATGAAGACAAAAAGAATTGCTGTAATAGCTATTATGGCATCGATTCTTCTAGTAGCGGCAATACACGCCAAAGTCTTTGCTGATGAACCAGCGAACATAGATCCAAAGTTCAAGCAATTTCCACTCCCAGAAGCAGGAAAGCTTGCAAATTCGGGAATAAATGATATAGGAATTCGTGCTGCGTTTGATTTCCAAGCAGGTCAAGAAGTAATTGACAGCTTCAAACTGTATGATACTGGAAATACTGGCTTTAATCGTGATAGAGGCGTAGTTAACTTTGCATTGCAAGGTGTAGTATCTAACGATAGACCATTGCTATACCAAGCAGTTGACAGTGCGTACTTTAATGGGGAGAAAGCACAAAATGATTTCAGAATATTTAATGTAGACGTAATGTTCACACATGGCAACCAACCATACAGGATATTCTCATACGATAACTGTAAAGTGAAAAACTATAACATTACAGTACCGTATGATAAAGACGAGACCTTTTTTGGGAAACAAAAGTGGCCTTATGTTGATAAATTTGAATTCGAATGCATGGGTGTTACCATGTGGAATCCAACCTACGATCAAATGATAAGAGATCAAGCAACAGAAGCAACAGCGGATGCAATAGCAAAGATGAAAGAATCAAAAAAACCAGTCCAATGATGCTAGCAGCAAAGAAGTAGCAAAGGCTGCACCTTCTTTGCTTTTTATTTTGACGTCTACAGAAAGTAGGATTAAAAAGCTCCATTTTTCCTCTTCGTCGCTCATCTTACATGACATTCTGGAATCGGAGATAGAACAACACTGAAACAGGTGAGAAATATAATTCGTATTCTGAAAACCAAGCAGAGTTTTCTAGGGACGTAAAATTCAATAAATCTGGATTTCTTGAACCTATCTGATACTTTGTATTGCCTACCGAAATAGATTTCAACGATTATCTCCACCACATAGTCATGGCGCAAATGCAAAAGAAGAGTATGACTGCACCAGACGAAACAAGGAAATTCGACAAGGGCAGGATGGATATCACAGTTGTAGGTGATACATCAATAGGAAGAATGATGCTTGAACCTGGCTGGAAATGGTCAACATCTGTAAAACCAATAGTAAAAACGGATAGTTGCCTAGTAGCACACACTATGTATGTAATTTCTGGAAAAATGAAGGTCAAAATGGATGACGGCACAGAGCAAGAATTTGGTCCAGGGGATACAGGAACGGTTCCACCTGGCCATGATGCATGGGTTGTCGGAAACGAGTCCTTTGTAGGGATTGATTTTACCGGGGCAAAGACATACGCAAAATAGCAAGCTATCAATTAATTTTTTTATTATGACTGATGACTTTTTATTAGATCATGCCATTCCATAATTATGGCTCTGAATCTGGAATGGATTGTCACTGGGATTATTCTTTTGGGAGCAATGACAGCTGGTGGAATCCATCTTTGGATTAAAAGAAGAAGGGAGGCAAACAACCCTACTCTATATGGCAGCAGGATACGACCAGAATTTTATGAAGACGATGAAAAGTAATTTAGAATTTAACTAATGGTATAATATCTTGGATTAGCTAAATTTGCAAATACTAGCTGAATTTGTAAATTGTGCAAATATAGCAGATTGCACAAATGTCAACATGTTGGAATCTGCAAAAAAGAAAAGCATGGCATTAACAACAATTATTGCGTTTCTGGTTTGTGGGGTAGGTCATATCTATGTTGGAAAAATAAAGCGTGGAGTGATCATTCTTGCAATTGGAGTAGCTGCAGACATTATGCTTTCTGTAGTGTCTTTTTTCCTGTTGCCAGTAGGCAAGACTAGTCCAGTCTCAGATGCTCTGTCAGCTCTGCCTGCAATTTTTGCTGCGTGGGTCGTGGTTCTTGTCTTCTTTATCTGGCAAATAGTTAACGCAAGAAAAGAATGCAGAAGATACAACAGTTCATTGGTTTAAAAAGAAATTTTTTTTCCTAGCATTTTTTGAATTTTATTTTGCAAAATCCATTTTAAATTTTATCTGTGTTTATTAGAGACCTAATATCTGTTGGAATGATCCACATTTTTCACTCCAATGATATTTTTATCTGCAATTTTAGCTACTTGCCCATCCCCTGTTCACAAGCTTTACTTTTGTATCTGACTTTACACATGCAGGAGAACCATCTCTTGCTTTCAATACAAGCTCAAGGTTTGATCTGCACTCTACATCTTTTGGAGAGACGCCGGATTTTATCTGTTTTAGCGGGGCAATGACTGTTCCTTTTGTGGCAGCATCTTCTTTTACAATTACTTGACCTGTCATCCATGGATGGACCATGCAAAAGTAATCTACTGTCCCTGCTTTTTTAAATTCAAACTGGAATGATTTTCCAGCAGGAATCAATCCGCTGTCAAACATACCATCTCCTCCCTTTTCTGCTAGTCCACTAGTTACTGTGTGGGAAGCCAAGTCTTGGTTTGTCCATAGGATGGAATCAAGAGTTTTAATCGTTATAGTCTTTGGCACGAAATACTCTGTTACCTCTTTATTTGCTGCACCTGATGGAATGGATACTTTTAATATCGTTGATTTTTTTAAAAGCGTATTTTGTGTAGCCGGTATCACTGGAGGAGATGGTAGAGATCCGGAAGGAGGGTTGGTTTGAGATTGTGTAGAGGAACCACTAACTATGACCTGTCCAGTCATCCAAGGATGCACCTGGCAAAAATAATCAAACATACCATCTGTTGTAAAAGTAAATGAAAATGATTTTCCAGATCCCAATAGCCCGCTGTCAAATAATCCATCCTTTGGTCCAGAGCCGCTTGTAACAGTATGAACCGCCAAGTCATCATTTTTCCATGTTACCATTTCATCCGCCTTTACTGTAAGAGACTTTGGAACAAAATACTCTGTAACCTTCTTGTCTGCAGCACCAAGAGGAATGGAGATTTTGGCTTGTGAGGGGACGGGAGCAAAGGGAGAAGGTGTTGGAGAAGGCGTGGGTGGTATTGGTAAAGGCACTGATGTTGTTCCTCCTTTTCCAACAACTACCTGACCTGTCATCCAAGGATGAAGTTGACATGCGTAATCAAAAGTACCATTCTCGCTAAATTTGTGTGAAAACGTCCCTCCGGGAGAGATTAGTCCACTATCAAATGTAGAGCCTGTCACAGTGTGTGCAGTATTATCTTTGTTTGTCCAAGTAACTGTATCAAACTGGTTTACCTGAATTACTCGCGGTGAAAAAAACTCTGTAACTGTTTTGTCTTTTGCACCAAGTGGAATTGTAACTGATGTAGTTGAAATAGGTGGAGTTGTTGGAGAGGATGGTGTATTTGCAGTTGTTCCCCCGCCAAAGATTCCTAAAAGAACTAGACTATCTGAACTAGTTATCTCGATCTTACTTCCTGTTTTTACTGAAGGAACATCGTCTCCTTTTCTACTGTCCAGATCGATAGCTGCAAAACCAAAACTGTCAGTTGTGATTGGATCAACTACGACCGTATCAATTAGTATGTGAAATGTCACATTGGGTTTTTGATCTTCAATCTCGACTGTAAGCAACTTTCTATCAGGTCTTTCTTCAAATCTAGCATGACCGTGGTCTACACCTGTAACCGGGTCTACAAGACTAGTTTCCAGTCTTGTTCTGTCTTCATTTTCCGCAAATGAAGGTGGTGCCAAGGTGAGGCTAATTACTGCAATAAAAAATACGAAAAGTGTTAGATTTTTAAAATTAAGACTTGAATGCATTTTTACTTTGAACAGATGCATTTGATACTATTTTTACATTAGGATTCCTTTCTTCTAATATAACAATAACCGGATTATCACAAATGAGAATGTCTTCTCATTCCAATAATCATCTCCTGTGAAAGAATTTTATTTTGTAAACTCTATTGAAAATTTAGGGAAGCCTAAATCCGCCAAAGCTCATTCCAGGCTGACGAGTCTCCTGACTGCTTCTTATTCCAAGCAAGTCTATTAGTTCTTTGAGGTTCTTTGTCTGAAAGAAAACTGTTCCAGGCCCGGTAATTTCAGTGACCAGCCCCTCTCCACCGAGAACTGTATTTTTCAAGCCTCCAAACTGTGTCACCCTGTAATCCATGTTCTCATGTAGGGCAACAAGGTGATAGTTATCAATTAGGATCTTTTCCCCAGGCTGGAGATGCTTTTCTATTATTCCACCATATGCATTGCAGAAGATACTGCCATTTCCCAATGCCTTTAGCATGAAAAACTCTGTTCCAAAGAGTCCCTTTGTAAATCCCTGCCATTTTGTATCAAGCTCAACACCAGTTGTAGAGGCAATGTACGAGCCTGATTGAACGATAAAACCACTCGAGCTTGTGATTGGAATTTCAATTATGTCACCAACTGGTGGACCTGAGAGCCCAAGCTTGCACCCGTTTTGCTGGGCTACAAAGTCATTTACAAAAAATGACTCTCTCCCCAAAACCATCACCTTTAGGTTCTTAAACAATCCGCCATGACGCATCTTTGTCTTTATTTCTATGTCTCCTATCATGTAGACTAGGGCTCCAGCTTCTGCTGTTATGACTTCGCCTTTGTCAAATGAAACCTCAAGCATACTCATCGGATTTTTGAGGATCTCAAAGTGCATGCCTCATTGGATTAATACCAATAGATAAAATTTTTGTGAGGGATTTTTCTGAAAAAGAAGTAAGAAAATTGTTGATGATTTGAAGAATTATCTAACAAGATGATTATCTACGCCTCCTCGTTTTCAGATGCGTTACATCAAGACAAATTTGGAATAACAGTGGCTTGAAAGATAGTTAATTTGCAAATATTTGCAAATTATGAAAACAATGGTAATGTATCAATGATGCATACTACTTTTATGATGACAGCAAACTGGCAGGCTTTCACATCATCAAAAAATCATGAAATCAATAAGGATCTGGTGGCTTCAGCAATGGATTTGGCTCTTGTCAAGCTTGGTGGAGTGGCTTTTGATGAAGTAAATGATAGATTGCACAAAAAATACAATTGTTTTATAACTGATAGTTATGAACACCCAGAATACCTAAAAGATGTATTAATAGAAGTTTTTAGAGATTGTTCCAAGGTCATAACAGAATCAATCAAACAAGATTTGAATAAAACTTCACCTGATCCAGGTATTGAACAATTTTTAAAAGTGATATGCTGGTAAATTTTTGATGATAATCCCTGATTGGGTTGACAAAAAAGATGCCCACGAAATGATTGTGATGATTTAAGAAACCAAATCCTAGCTAAAATCACAAATCCATTTCAATATTACTGCGTTTATTAAAAACCTAAATTACAGTGAATTTTAACATTTGTCATGACAGGTTGGCAAGATCATCCTTTTGGGGTATCTGTGAAAAAAGGGGATACTGTTGCATTTTGCATGTGCAACAATTCAAAGAATGGACCATACTGTGATGGTTCTCACAAGGGAACAGGAATAACACCAAAGGTAGTTACTTTTGATACTGATAATAACATACATGCATGTGGTTGTCAGCATTCAAAGAACAGACCATACTGTGATGGCACTCACAAGAATCTAAACAAATAACTCTTAGCAGACGTATGATTTGCTATAAAATCGCGTTAAATCATAATGCAAGTAACGATTTTATGAAAAAATCTTTCAAAATTAACTACTAGAATCCAACGGTCGAGCTAAACTTTTTGGATTTTTGTTGAACTTGCTTACAATGTATTGTATTTTATCATCGCCTTCCGGTAAGGGATTTGCACAGTGCCCACATTTTGGCAAAGTAACTACTGCGTCATAATCAATCTCTCCGATAAATCTGTCACACTTTGAACAACGGACTGATTTTGTATCATAAATATTCATTATGACATATGATAGGTGTTCCTTTCTAATAAACCGGCGTAATGCTATCTTTACAGTTGTAAAAAATCTGGATGTTGAAAAATTCTTTTGAGTT